>NZ_JAGQBM010000099.1:0-7374 GCF_024345635.1 Cyanobium sp. Lug-B | reverse complement strand
CGTCTCGGCCGCCGCCACCGGACGGGAGCCGCGGCGGGGCTCGGGGGCGCTGTCGCGGTCGCGGCGACGGGCGCCGAAGTCAGCGGTGGCGGAGCGGCCCTGGCCAGCGGCGCTGTAGCGGCCGGTGGTTCGCTCGGGGCGGTCGTCCAGGGGTGGGCGTTCGGGGCGGCCCGAGGGACGCTCGCCCCTGGGGTTGTCCCAGGATTCCGGCTCGTCGCGGCGGCTGGCGGCCCGCTCGGGGATGGCGGCCCGGCTGGGGCGGCGCGGCCGATAGAAATCGTCGTCGGGCTCTTCGCGGGAGGGGATGCGGCGCCGCAGCGGTTCGGGCTCGTCGAAGCGGTCGGGCTCGTCGTCCCAGCTGCGGCCGCCGCCGAGGCCCCCCCGGGGCCGGAAGGGGGCGGCGGGTTCCTCGTCGTCGAAGTAGGAGGAGCGGCGGGCCTGCTCGGTGGTCACCCCCCGCAGGCGAACGCTCTCGTAGGCGAAGAAGACGGTGGTGCCGGCCAGCAGGAACTGGCCGAACTGGAGGATCGGGTCGAGGCGCCAGCCCTGGAAGAAGAGGATCCCGCCGCAGAGCAGGCCGATGGCGGCGAAGAAGACGTCGTAGTCGCGGGCCAGGGCCGGCTTGAAGCTCCTCATGAAATAGAGGAAGGCTCCACCGACCGCCAGGACGATGCCGACGATGCTGGCCCAGTTGAGGCTGGCGTTGACCACGGCGGTTCACCCGGGCGACGGGCCCCACTCTAAGGACCGCGCCCGCCCTGTCATCGGCGGGCGCAGGAGGGCCGTCGGCTCAGAGGCGCCGGTCGACCTGGTCGTTCTGGCTGATCAGCACCAGGGCGATGGAGATGGGGATCACCACGATGACCGCGCCCCAGGCGAGGCTGCTGAGGAAGTTGGCGAGGGATGGGGTCATGGCAGGCTTTCGCTCCGGACAGCTCGGCGGATCCTAGGCAGGGAGGGTGGCTTCCTACGATCAGGCTTCCGACGCTTAGAGCTTTGTGACGGCCCCGGCCCTTTCCGCATCGGCCCTCCTGCCCCAGCTGCACCTGGCCCTGGGGCTGCTCCTGGCGGGCTGGACCCTGCTGTTCCTGTTCCGCATCGTCCTCACCTGGTACCCCGGCGTGGACCTCACCAAGGGGGTGATGCGGCTGGTGGGTGCGCCTACCGAGCCCGTTCTGGCCCTCACCCGCCGTCTGATCCACCCCATCGGCGGCGTCGACGTGACGCCAGTGGTCTGGGTGGGGCTGGTCAGCCTGCTACGGGAGCTGCTGGTGGGTCAGCAGGGGCTGCTCACCCTGGCCCTGCTGCGCAGCCAGGCCGTCGGCTGAGCGGGTGCCCGCTCAGCGGTTCAGCATCTCCTCCTCGACGAACTTGGTCCAGACCTCACCGCGCTGGAACTCCTGGCGATCCAGCAGGGCCAGGTGGAATTCGATGGTGGTGGGAATCCCGGTGACGGCGCATTCCGACAGGGCCCGGCGCATGCGTCGGATCGCATGGTCCCGGTCGGTCCCCCAGACGATCAGCTTGCCGATCAGGGAGTCGTAGAAGGGCGGGATCTCATAGCCCGTGTAGACGTGGCTGTCGATGCGCACCCCCGGCCCGCCGGGGGGCAGCCAGCCGGTGATCTTGCCCGGGGCCGGGCGGAAGTTGTGGCGCGGATCCTCGGCGTTGATGCGGCACTCGATGGCGTGGCCGCTGATGTGGATCTGGTCCTGGCGGACGGAGATCGGCTCGCCGCCGGCGATGCGCAGCTGCTCGGCGATCAGGTCGATGCCCGTCACCATCTCGGTGACGGGATGCTCCACCTGGATGCGGGTGTTCATCTCCATGAAGTAGAAGCCCCCGCCGCGGTCCACCAGGAACTCCACCGTGCCGGCGCCCTCGTAGTTGATGCTGCGGGCCGCCGCCACCGCCGCCTCGCCCATGCGACGGCGCAGCTCGGGATCGAGCCCCGGGCTGGGGGCCTCCTCCAGCAGTTTCTGGTGGCGGCGCTGGATCGAGCAGTCGCGCTCCCCCAGGTGCACCACGTTGCCGTGGCGGTCGGCCAGCACCTGCACCTCCACGTGCCGGGGCCGGTCGATGAATTTCTCCATGTAGAGGCCCGGGTTGCCGAAGGCGGCTTCCGCCTCCCCCTGGGCGGCCCGGAACAGGGTCTCGAGCTGGTCGGCCTCGGGCACCAGGCGCATGCCCCGGCCGCCGCCGCCGGCGGTGGCCTTGATCATCACCGGATAACCCATGGCCGCGGCCAGGGCGGCGGCCTCGGTGGGATCCTCCAGCAACCCCTCGCTGCCGGGGATCGTGGGCACCCCCACCCGCTGCATGGTGATCTTGGCCGTCGATTTGTCGCCCATCGCCAGGATCGAGGCCGGCGAGGGGCCCACGAAGATCAGGCCGTGGTCGAGGCACTTCTCGGCGAAGTCGGCGTTCTCCGCCAGGAAGCCGTAGCCGGGGTGGATGGCGTCGGCGCCGCGGGAGGTGGCGGCGGCCAGGATGTTGGGAACGTTGAGGTAGCTGCGGCTGCTGGGGGCCTCGCCCACGCAGACGGCCTCATCGGCCAGCTGCACGTGCAGGGCGTTCTTGTCCACGGTGCTGTAGACGGCCACCGTGGCGATGCCGAGCTCCCGGCAGCTGCGCAGGATGCGGAGGGCGATTTCGCCGCGGTTGGCGATCAGCAGCTTGCCGATGGGCATCCGTGCAGGTCCGGGCGAAGGGGCTGGCGGGGGTGCGGCCGTGCCGGGGCGGACTGTATCAGTGCTCACCGGCGCCGCCCCTGCACGAGGGTCGCCGGGGCTGGGGAAGCTTGTGCGTATATTGCTCAGTCGGTGAGGGCCCCGGCCCGCTCCGACCACGCGGATGTGGTGGAATTGGTAGACACGCACGTTTGAGGGGCGTGTGGCTTCGGCCTTGCGAGTTCAAGTCTCGCCATCCGCATTTCTCTTTTCCCGCCCCCGTCCCCCGGACCCAGCGGTTCTCTTGTCCCAGCCCTCGCCGGTCTCCGCTCCAGCCGCCGCGAGCGCGATCGTGCTGGTCAGCAACGGCCCGGGCGAGCTGAGCACCTGGGTGCGCCCGTTGGCTGAGCAGCTCCATCGGCTGCAGCCCCTGCGGCCCCGCGATCCGGCCGCCCCCTGCAGCCTGCGGCTGGTGCTGGTCCCCTGCCCCAATGCCACCGGGGCGGAGCATCGGGTGGCCCGGGACTGGGGCCTGTTCGAGCGGGTGCTACCGGCCTCCCGGTTCTGGTGGCTGCTGCTGCGGCCCCGCCGCCACGGCCCCTGGCCCGAGCGGGGCGTGGTGGTGTTCCTCGGCGGCGACCAGTTCTGGACCGTGCTGCTCTCCGCCCGCCTGGGCTACCGCCACCTCACCTATGCCGAGTGGGTGGCCCGCTGGCCCCGCTGGAACGACCGCATCGCCGTGATGGGCCCCACCGCCGCCGGCCGCCTGGCCCCCCGCTGGCGGCAGCGGGCCACGGTGGTGGGTGACCTGATGGCGGATCTCTCGACCCTGGCCCGCCAGGACGATCCCCTCCCTCCCGGCGACTGGGTGGCCCTGCTGCCCGGCTCGAAGCGGGCCAAGCTGCTGGTGGGGGTGCCCTTCCTGCTGGAGACCGCCGACCGGTTGGCGGCCCTGCGGCCTGGCTGCCGCTTCCTGCTGCCGGTAGCCCCCACCACCTCGGTGCGGGAACTGCTGGCCTACGGCGGGCCCTCCAACCCGCTGAACCGCCTCCGGGGGGCCGGCGAGCCCGAGCTCCGGGGGGACGAGATCGTCACAGCGGCCGGCACCCGCATCCTGGTGCTGGAGCGCCATCCCGCCCATGCCGCCCTGAGTCAGTGCGCCCTGGCGCTGACCACGGTGGGGGCCAACACCGCCGAGCTGGGGGCCCTGGCGGTGCCGATGATCGTGCTGGTGCCCACCCAGCACCTGGCGGTGATGCAGGCCTGGGACGGCTGGATGGGGCTGGTGGCCCGGCTGCCCCTGCTGCGCCGCCTGGTGGGGGTGGCCCTCACCGCCTGGCGGATGCGCCACCGCGGCTTCCTGGCCTGGCCCAACATCTCCGCCGGCCGCGCCGTGGTGCCGGAGCGGGTGGGGCCGATCGAACCGGCCCAGATCGCCGCCGAGGCCGCCGACTGGCTGGAGCACCCTGAGCGCCTGGCGGCCATGGCCGATGACCTGCGCAGCCTGCGGGGTCAGCCGGGCGCCGTGGCGGCGGTGGCGGCCATGGTGCGGGGCCTGCTGCCGCCGCCGGAGCCCTCCGGGGTGCCGGTGCGATCTGGATAGGATTCGGTTCTCCATGGCCCCATCGGGGTTCGTCACGATGCAGCCGAGCGATTCCACCCCCACCACCACCGTCCCTGCTGACGCCGACTGGCGCTCGAAGCTCACACCCGAGCAGTACCGGGTGGCGCGGGAGGGGGGCACCGAGCGGGCCTTCACCGGCGCCTACTGGAACAACAAAGCCACCGGGATGTATCACTGCGTCTGCTGCGGCAGCGAGCTGTTCAGTTCCGCCAGCAAGTTCGATTCCGGCACCGGCTGGCCCAGCTTCTGGCAGGGGGTGAGCGACGGAGCGATCACCACCCACACCGACCGCTCCCACGGCATGGAGCGCACCGAGATCCGCTGCGCGACCTGCGACGCCCACCTCGGCCACGTCTTCAACGACGGGCCCACCCCCACCGGACTGCGCTACTGCGTCAATTCGGCGTCGCTGCAGTTCAGCGAGGGCTGAGCCGGGGCGGCTGGCCTCTCACCAGGGATCGTCGAGGATCTCGGGCTCCACATCCACCGGCTCCTTGGCGCGGGGGGCCTCCCGGCGCGGTGCTTCTTCGGGGGGCGCGTAGGTGTCCCGCTGGGGCTCCCGCCCCACGGGTGGCTCGGGGCGATCCCGCTCCGGCTCGTACCCGCGCCCGGGCCGGTAGCGCTCCTCGGAATAACGCTCTTCGGGATGGCGATCGCCGGAGTAGCGCTCTTCGGGATAGCGGTCGTCGATGTAGCTCCCCGTGGCGGAGCTCTCCTCGGCGTAGCGCTGGGGTGGGTTGCGGTCGGGCGTGCGGTCAGGAATGCGGTCGTCGTAGCGCTCCGGCGTCACCCTCTCGCGTCGCTCGCCCTCGCGGCCATAGGCCTCGGCCGGGCGGGCTTCGGGGCGCTGGCGCGGTTCCGGCAGGTCGTCGTCGAGGTAGCGGCGCTGGCGCAGGGGCTCCCGCTCGCGCCGTTCCTCCAGTTCCACGTACTCCAGCTCCTCGGTGGGCTGGAAGCTGCGGCTGGCGGCGGGCTGGATCCGGCGCTGCTCCTGGACCGTGGGCTGGCCCGCCGGCAGCTGGTTCTCGGCCGGAACGGCCCCGGTGCGGAACCGGTCCCGCTCCTCCTGCTCCCAGCTGGCGCCGCCGATGCCCAGCTTCTCCAGCAGGCCGGTGCCGAGCTGCTTGAGCTTCTCCTCGGCCCCCTCGTAGACGATGATCCGGTCCGGGCCGCTGCTGACCACCTCCCCCACCGGCATTTCCCAGGTGCTGAGCACCCCTTCCCCCAGCAGGGGAACGCCGAGGGCGCCGATCACCAGGGTGGTGAGTTCGCCCGTCTCGATGTCGAAGCTGAAGCCGAGCACCCGGCCGAGCTGTTCGCCGGACTCGGTGATCACCTGGCAGTTGATGACCTTGCTGTAGCGCTCGGGGTTGAACCCCTCGGCCAGGGAGTCGGCCGAATCCACCAGGATCACGTCTCCCACCTGGCGGATGCGATCCAGCGGCATCCAGCGGGGCAGGCCCGGCAGGAAACGGGTGAGGGGGTTGTCCCGCAGGCCGAGGGCGATCACCTCGCGCCGGTCGATGTCGACCACCACCTCACCGACGACACCCAGGCGCCGACCGGTGTCCCGGGTGATGACCTGGGTGCCCATCAGTTCGGAGCGCAGCCAGAGGCGGTCGCTGGGGGCGGCGGGCTCGGTGGAGGGGGGAATCGGGGAGGTCAAATCCGGAGATCGGGGCTGGACGGCAGGGGGAATGGGAGCGACTTCACGGCCTGGAACAGCCTGGTCGGCCCATTGTGGCCCACGCGGTCGGCTCAGGCCGCCGGCGGCAAACCGACCACCTGGGTATGGGAGCCGCGGGCCTGGGTGACGCCGATGGTGCGGGTGGCCGCGGCGATCATCGGCCGGCGGTGACTGACCACCATGAACTGGGCCTGGTGCGCCTGGGCGGCGATCAGGGCCGCCAGCCGCTCCACGTTCACCCCGTCCAGGAAGCTGTCGACTTCGTCGAGGGCATAGAAGGGCGAGGGACGGAAGCGCTGCAGGGCGAACAGGAAGCTGAGGGCGGTCAGGGATTTCTCACCACCCGACATCGAGGCCAGCCGCCGCACCGCCTTGCCCTTGGGGTGGGCCACCAGGGTCAGGCCACCCTCGAGGGGCTGCTCGGGGTTCTCCAGCTGCAGGTGGCCCTCGCCGTCGGAGAGGCCGGCGAAGATCGTCTGGAAATGGCCGTCGACGGCCCGGAAGGCCTCCATGAAGGCCTCCTGGCGCAGGGTGGCCACGGTCTCGATCCGCAGCAGCAGTTCCTCCCGCTCCTTGCTGAGCACCTCCAGCCGGTCGTCCAGGTCGGCCAGCCGCTGCTCCAGCTGCTCCAGCTCCTCGAGGGCCAGCATGTTGACCGGCTCCAGGGCCTCCATGCGCTGCTGCAGGCTGCGCAGGCTCTGCTGAAGGGCCTCCAGGCCGGCCTCGCGCACCTCCTCGGGCAGTTCCGGGCGGGGGTCGGGCAGCTCCCGTTCCATCTGGGCCAGCCGCAGGCCGTGGCTGCGCTGCTCCTCGGCCAGGGCCAGCCGCTCCTCCTGGCGCCGCTGCAGTTCCCACTGGCGCTGCTGCAGGGCCTGCCGCCGGCCGGCCAGGTGGGCTTCGGCCCCGTCCCGGGCGCGGCGCCGCTCGCCGAAGCGGGTCTGCAGCTCGCTCTGCTGGCGCTCCAGCAGGGTGCGGCGCTCCTGCTCCGCCTGCTGGCGTTCCTTCCAGAGCTGGCGTTCGGCCACCAGGGCCTGGACCGCCTCCACCAGCCGCCGTTCCTCCCCGGCCAGGGCTTCCAGCTGGCTGCCCAGCCGCTCCGCCCCCAGGGCCCGGTCGCGCCGTGCCGCCTCCAGTTCATCCCGCTGGCGACGGGCCTCCACCAGGGCCCGGTCGGCCCGCTCCAGCTCGCCCTGGAGCCCCTGCCAGCGGGCACTGTCGTCGTTGCCGCTGGCGGCGCGCTCGGCCTCCTCCAGCTCCGCCAGGGCCTGGCGCAGGGGGGGCAGGGTCTGGTCGAGCACCTCCATCCGGCCGCGGTCGGCCCGGTGGGCCTCCTGCAGCTGCCGCCGCCGGCCGGCCACCTGGTCGCGGCGCTGCTGCCGCGGGGCCAGGGTGCG
>NZ_JAGQBM010000098.1:0-7504 GCF_024345635.1 Cyanobium sp. Lug-B | reverse complement strand
CCGCTCCGGCAGGGGCCGGTGCTGCTGCTCGAGGCGCCGCAGCCGCTGGCCGGCCTGGCGGGCCGTCTCGCCGGCCACCCGCCCGCCGACGCGCACCTCCTGGCCCACCGAGCGCAGCCGCCGGATCAGGCGCCGCACCTCCCCCTGCCCCTCCCGGATTGACAGCTCCAGCCGCTGGCGGCGTTGCTCCTGCAGCTCCGCCGACTGCTCCTTCTGCTGCGACCAGCGCTGCAGCAGCTCCTCGTGCAGCAGCTCGGTGCGGGCCAGCAGGGCCGCCGCCGCCTCGGCCGCCTCCTGCTGGCGCTGGCGCTCCTGCTCCAGCCCCTCAATCACCCGGTTGACGTCCCCCTCACCGCCGGGCTCCAGCTGGGCGGCGGCCACCGCCAGCACGGCGGGGTCGAGGCCCAGGCGGGAGGCGATTGCCAGGGCGTTGCTGCGGCCGGGGATGCCCCACTGCAGCCGGTAGGTGGGCGAGAGGGTCTCCACGTCGAAGGCCACCGACGCGTTCTCGAAGCGGGGATCGGCGTACTTGAGCGCCTTCAGTTCGCCGAAATGGGTGGTGGCGACGGTAAGGCGGGCGCGTTCGGCGAGGTGGCGCAGCAGGGCGGCGGCCAGGGCGCTGCCCTCGGTGGGATCGGTGCCGGCCCCCACCTCATCGAGCAGCACCAGGGAGGCCGGACCCAGGGGCTGGGCCGTCCCCTGGGCGGAGGCCGCTCCTGCCGGCAAGGCCGCCAGAATCCTGGCGATGCGGCGGATGTGGCCGCTGAAGGTGGAGAGGTTCTGCTGCAGCGACTGCTCGTCGCCGATGTCGGCCAGCACCTGGCCGCACCAGGGCAGCCGGGGGGTGCCGGCGCAGGGCAGGAACAGGCCGGCGCGGGCCATCAGGGCCGCCAGCCCCAGGCTCTTGAGGGTCACCGTCTTGCCGCCGGTGTTGGGGCCCGTGATCGCCACCACCCGCAGCTCCGGGCCCACCCGGATGGTCACGGGCACCACCGGCCGGCCGCCCTCGCGCCGCTCCTGCCAGAGCAGCAGGGGATGGCGCAGGTCGCAGAGCTCGAAGGGGGCGTCGGCCGATTCGGCCAGCTCGGGCCGCACCGCCCCCAGCCACTGGCCGTAGCGGGCCCGGGCCAGTCCCGCATCGATCCGCACCAGCACCTGCTGGAGGTGGTCGAGGGGTTCGGCCTGTTCGCCCACCAGGGCGCTGAGCTCACTGCGCACCTCCCGCTCCAGCTCCCGCTCCTGGCCCTCGGCATCCCGGATGCGGTTGCCCAGGGGAATCACCGCCTGGGGTTCCACGTACACCGTGCTGCCGGAGGCGGAACTGTCGTGCACCAGGCCGCCCACCTGGGCGGCGGCGCCGGCCTTCACCGCCAGCACCGGCCGACCGCCCCGCTCGCTCACCACCGTGTCCTGGAGCAGGGAGGCGTAGCGGCGCACCAGCTCCTGCAGCCGATCGCGCCGCTCGCCGCGCAGACCCAGCAGCTGGCGCCGCACCGCCTCCAGGGGGCCGCTGGCCCGGTCCGCCACCCGGCCCCCCTCCTCCAGACAGAAGTGGAGCCGCTGCTCCAGCTCCGGCAGGGTGCGCAGTTCGGCCACCAGGGCCGTGGTGACGGGCCGCAGCTCCGGATCCTCGATCTGGCGCCGCAGCCGCCGCGCCGTCGCCAGGGTCGCGGCCACGGCCAGCAGCTCCTCGCCGCCGGCGCAGCCCCCCTTGGCACAGAGGACCAGGGTGGCGGCGATGTCGCCGGCCCCCTGCAGGCTCAGGCCCCCCTCACAGAGGCCGTCGAGGGCCAGCAGCTCGGTGGTTTCCAGCAGCAGGCGACGGCTTTCGGCCGGGCGATCGGGCAGGCCGAGGCCGGTGCAGTGGCGACGGCCGGCGGCGGTGCTGGCAAAACCGGCCAGATGCTCCGCGAGCCGGGGCCACTCCAGCAGCTCCAGCGTGTCCTGGTGGATCTCGCTCACAGGGGGTGCGCTCACCCCGCCGGAGCCAGGGTGGTGGAGGTGGAGGTAGGGGCGGCGGCGGGGATGGCGTCAGCACCCACGTTGGAGGGGATGCCGGCGGGGGGCTCGTAGAGCATCTCCAGCCAGTTGCCGTCCGGATCCTGCAGGTAGAAGGAGGCAGTGCCGTCGCGGTGGTCGTGGACCGGACCCACCCGGTGGCCCGCCGCCTCGAGCCGGTCGTGCACCGCGTCGACCTCGGCGCGGTCGCTGAAGTGGAAGGCGAAGTGGGGGCCGGCGGCGGTGTAGCCGGGGCTGAGCAGGGCGATGCCGTCGCCGTTGGCGGGTGACTGCATGTAGGCCCAGTCCTGGGCATCCCAGGTGAGGCGCAGCCCCAGCCCCTCGTAGAAGCGCTTGGCACGCTCCATGTCCTGGACCCGCACCGCCACGTGGCCGAGACGCGTCATGGGAGAGGGCAGCGACGGTTCATCGCACCATTCAAGCGGTGCGGCTCAGCCGTCGCGCAGCCACAGGGCGGCGTCGCAGGCGTGGTAGGTCAGGATCAGGTCGGCGCCGGCCCGCTTGAAGCAGAGCAGCGTTTCCAGCACCACGGCCCGCTCGTCGATCCAGCCCCGCTCGGCGGCGGCCTTGACCATGGCGTACTCGCCGCTGACGTTGTAGGCGGCGATGGGCAGCTCGCTCTCACCCCGCAGGCGATGGATCACGTCGAGGTAGGCCAGGCCCGGCTTCACCATCAGGATGTCGGCCCCCTCCTGTTCATCGAGAAGGGCTTCGGTGAGGGCTTCGCGGCCGTTGGCCGGGTCCATCTGGTAGGTGCTCTTGTCCTTGGGGATGGGCTTGGTGCTCACGGCCCGGGGGGCGGAATCCAGCGCTTCGCGGAAGGGGCCGTAGTACGCGGAGGCGTACTTGGCGGTGTAGCTGATGATCCCGACGTGCTCGAAGCCCTCCTCGTCGAGGGCCTCGCGGATCGCCCCCACCCGGCCATCCATCATGTCGCTGGGGCCGATCAGATCGGCTCCGGCCCGGGCCTGGGCCACCGCCTGGCGACACAGCAGGGTGACGGTCTCGTCGTTGAGCACCACCCCTTCGCTGCTGACGATGCCGTCATGGCCGTCGCAGGAATAGGGATCGAGGGCCACATCGGTCATGATCGCCATGGCGGGATGCTCCTGCTTGAGCCGCCGGATCGCCCGGGGAATCAGGCCGCCCTCGTTGAAGCACTCGCTGCCGTCCTCGGTCTTGAGGCCGTCGGCCACCTTGGGGAACAGCACGACGCAGCGGATGCCCAGGTCCCAGGCCCGGCCCACCTCCGCCACCAGCCCCTCCAGGCTCCAGCGCTGGGCGCCGGGCATGGCGCCGATGGGCTCGTTGGAAGCGCCCTCGTGGACGAACAGCGGATAGATGAAATCGGCGGCACTGAGCTGGAACTCCCGCACCATGGCCCTCAGGGCCGGCGTGCGGCGCAGGCGACGGGGACGATACGTGAGATCCATGCCGTGATGAACAGTTTGGCGATCCTAAAGCCCCGCCTTCCGGAGATAGAGATAGCGCCACCGCCCGGAACAGCACCGCTGCCTTCAGGCAAGCCACGCCCAGATGGCGATCAGGACAAAGCCGGCACAGGCCGTCAACTGGAAGACCCGATCCATGCGGTTGATCCTGCGCAAAGCACCGGTACGCTCCTGCTCACTGGCTTCTGAGTAGACGTTCGTACCCCAGAGAAATAGCACAAACAGCACCAGGGAGACGATGTAGGAATAGGCATAGAGACAGTCCAGGAACGTGAGGTAGCTCAACGACGGCAACTCAGCCTTGTAGGACTGCTGGAGAAAGATCAGCGTCAGCAGAGCCGTGGAGGGGATGGCCAGCCTGACATCCCCCAGCTCCCCCACCAGTGAGGGCGCCAGAAGGACAATCAGCATCACGATCAGCAGCGGCAGGATCCAGGTCACGAAGCTGGAGAACAGATCACTCCGCATCACCACTTCCGCAGCCAATCTGGAGTAGTCGAGATCCCCCTGACCCATCCCCCAGTCGGTTCCATAGGAATGGCTGGAGGAGACAAATCTCACATCCTCAATATCATAACCATTGATTGTTGCATAGGCCCCAATCTGACTGCTCCTCGAATCACCATCATGAACAAGAACGACGTTCTTATTCTGGCGGGCGAACGCATCAGGAACCACCTCAAAGAGGATCGGCAGAATCAATCGCTCAAACGGCGATCTCTTCAGATCGACAACCGGAATATAGAAGCTGGCGGAATAGCGAAAAAGCTGATAGAAGCGATCGCCCGGTCGGGCCACCGGCGTCGGGGTATCCGCCTGAATCTGGGCCGAAGAGGAATTGACCTGGTTCGTGAGCTCCACCAACTGCAGTGCTGTGATGCCCTGCTTCTCCAGCAGCTCCTGAACCTCCTTCGGCCACTCCAGCCAGTAGAAGCCCTCGGCGTTGAACATGCGCTGCCGCAACGACAGGCTGTGGAGATTTTCGATGTAGGAACCGAGCGTCACGGCATACCCGCTGCCCCGGGCCAGCTCGGTGCGGGGGTCCACCCGGATCGTCTCCTCCTGGACCAGCTCCCGCGGCATCGGTCCGCGGTCGGGTGCCAGCGTCCGGACGGCCACCAGAACACCGATCAGGAGCACGACCAGCCCCAGCCACCACCGACGCCGTTGACCCATGGCCCCGTAAGCCGCCGCTGGGTTCACTCTGGGGGATCACCAGCGGGAGCGGCTGGCTCCTAGAGGGCCGCGGCGCTGATCCAGTCCTTGCGGGGGTCGACGCTGCGGGCCTGGCGCAGCTGCTCGAGCAGGTCCCGCTCCCGGGGGCTGAGGCTGTCGGGCAGCTTCAGGGTCGGGGTGAACAGCAGATCCCCCCGGCCGTCCCTCACCGGCCAGCCCTTGCCCTTGAGCCGCAGGCTGCGGCCGAGGGTCATGCCCGGGGGGACCTGGATGGTGGCTTCGCCATCGGGGGTGGCCACGCGCACCTCACCCCCCAGGGCCAGTTCGTCGAGGCTGAGGGGAAGCTCGGCCCGCAGCTGGTCGCCGTCGAGACGCCAGACGGGGTGGGGCTGGAGCTTGAGGGTGAGGTAGAGGTCCCCGCGGCGCCCCGTGCCGGGCTGCAGGTTGCCCTTGCCCTTCAGCCGCAGGCGGCTGCCATCCTTGACACCGGAGGGAATGCGCACCTGCACCCGTTCCTCGTTGACGGCGAGGGTGCGCTCGCAGCCGCGGAAGGCATCGGCCACCGGCAGGCTGATGGTGGCCTCGGCGTCGAGCTGCACCTGGGTGGCGCGTTCGGCGCCGGCAGCACCGAAACCGGAGCCGAAGCCACCGGGGAAGCCGCTGCCGAAACCGAAACCGCCGGGCGCTCCGCCCGCGGCACCGCCTCCGAAGCGTCCCAGCAGATCATTGATGAAGTCGTCGAAGTTGCCGTAACGGCCGAAGTCGACATCGACGCCGGGGGCGCCGCCGCCACCGCCGCCCATCTGGTTCCAGTACTGGCCGAACTGCTCATAGCGACGGCGCTTCTCGGGATCGGAGAGCACTTCATAGGCTTCGCTGATCTCCTTGAAGCGGGCCTCGGCGGAGGCGTCGCCGGGATTCACATCCGGGTGGTACTGGCGGGCCAGCTTGCGGAAGGCCCGTTTGATGCCGTCGGCATCGGTGCCCCGTTCCACCCCCAGAACCTTGAAGTAATCGCGGTAACCGTTCACGCTCATCTCGTCTCGCTCATTTCGCCAGGGCGCCCGGTCACCGTCGAACCTGGGAATTGTCCCAGTCCCGTCGCTGAATTCACAAGCCCGGGCAGGGCGGAAGCCCGTACGGCACAGGGGGGCGGCAGCGGAGGGGCGGCCTAGATTTCCGGCCCCTTCGGCCGCTCGATGCGCACCCCTTGTCCCCCCCGATCGCCCCGGCGGTCTTCGGCCCCGACCCTGTTGCTGCTGGGTGGACTGTCCGCCCTGGCAGGAGGGCTGCTGAGTTTCAGCACCCCGGCCCACGGCGGCCAGGCCGGCGCCTCCACCACCCCCACCCTCGGCGAGGCCCTGGCCCCCTCCAGCGGCGATCAGCTGGAGCTGACCGAGCACCTGCGGCGGATCGGGGCCGTGTTCTACGGCGCCTGGTGGTGCCCGGCCTGCTTCCGCCAGAAGAGCCTCTTCGGCCAGCAGGCGGGGGACCGGCTGCCCTACGTGGAGTGCGACAAGACCAGCGAAGGCCGGGAACGCTGCCAGGCGGCCGGCATCAAGGCCTACCCCACCTGGGTCCTGGGGAGCAACCGGGTGGAGGGGGTGCAGACGCTGGAGGAACTGAAGCGCTGGAGCGGCTTCCGCCAGGCACCGGGAACGGGTAACCCCTGAGGGTGGTGAGGGTGCTGCAGAGCACCCGGAAAACCACCTGTCCACTGTCACTGTGAAGGGGGAGATCACAGGTAGACGGGAGGAATGATTTTGGTAGAGTCTGTAAACCACTTCTGCAGAACACTGAAACCCGTCTGGAGCCAATCTCCTCTCCCCAGGGACATGAAGGAGTCACGACTTCCCGTTCGAGAACCCAAATTTTCAGCGCCCTTTTTTCAGATCCTCATTAAAGTCGAGGTGTTTTTTCAGGATCATTGTTATTCCGGCCATCTCTGGGATGTGAGCCGTTCCGGCGCCTGCATCCGCAGCTTTCAGCAGGTTCCCATGGGAACCCCTGCCCAGATTCGCTTCCACGATCCCAGCGATGGTGAAGTCATTGAGGCCAGGGGCGAGCTGATCTGGATGAACCAGCTCAGGGGTGCCCACTACTCGGGCCTCAGGTTTGAAGAGGGTTTCGACATCTCCAAGACATTTCTCAGACTCCTGATCAAGGCGGAGGAGCTCTGACGCCATCGGCGGCCGCCCTCCAGCGGCAGATGGATGTCCAGTCATGACTGGAGCGGGCGCGAGTCACATCCGGTCATGGATGCCCGCTGCGGCCACAGCGTCGAAATCCATACGATCCGGTGGTCCCCGTCGCTTGACGACAAGCAGCCATGAGCCTGCTCCATCACACCCTCGCCGCCAGCCTCCTGCTCGGCACGGTCGCCACGCCTGTACTGGCCGATTCCTCCGATTCCCTCAAAGGCAAGATCCAGTCGGTCGATGCCGGCCGACGCTCCTTTGTCGTCGGGGGCCAGACGCTGCTCACCAATGCGTCCACGGACTACGACGATGGCCTGAAGAGCTTCGCCGATCTCAAACCGGGGATGAAGGTGAAAGTGGAGCACTCCCAGCGTGGCGGCACCCGTTTCGCGAAGGAGATCGAGCTGGACGACTGAGGCCTCCCGGCCTGACCCGCCCGCCCCGTCAGCGCCGGTACATGCCGGCGCCGGGCGCCCCGTAGCCGAGCCCGGGGCGAACCCCGGCCCCGGAAGCGGGCCCGCCGAGACCACCGGGATTGCCCTCCGGCCCCCGCTCCAGGCCCGCCCCGGCCTCACCGAATCCGGCCCCGGGCAACACCCCGGCGCCGGAGGCCGGCCCGCCCACACCCCCGGCCCCCACACCCGGTTCCCGGTCCAGGCC
>NZ_JAGQBM010000097.1:0-7621 GCF_024345635.1 Cyanobium sp. Lug-B | reverse complement strand
GCTTGCAGCCCCTGCCGCTGCAGCCGGACGGCTGGTGGCGCAGCGGCGACGGCGGCCGGATCGGGCCCGAGGGGCTGGAGCTGCTCGGCCGCCTCGATGGGGCCCTGCACAGCGGCGGCGAGACGGTGTTCCCGGAGCGGCTGGAGGAGCGGCTGCAGGCCGAGGCGGCGCAGCGGGGGGCGGGCCTGGCGGCGGTGCTGCTGCTGGCCCGGCCCGATCCGGAGTGGGGGGAACGGCTGGTGGCCCTGGTGCGGCCACTCAGGCAGGAGGAAGGGGCGGAGCTGCTCGGGCGGCTGCAGGCCATCACGGCCGATTGGCCCCCCGCCGAGCGGCCCAGGGGCTGGCACCTGTGCCCCTCGCTGGCGCCCACCGCCGCAGGCAAATGGCAACGGGGACGTTGGCAGCGCTGGCTGGACTCGCTAGAAGCCTTCTGAAACGCCCCTGCAACGATGACCGAAAGTCAACAGGTCGAGACCAGCAACAAGAAGCTGGCGGCAGGGCTGCTGGCCATCTTCCTGGGGTCGCTGGGCATCCACAAGTTCGTCCTGGGCTACAGCAAGGCCGGGCTGATCATGTTGCTGGTCACGGTGCTCACCTGCGGCTTCGGGGCTTCGGTGATGGGGATCATCGGAGTGATCGAAGGCGTCATTTATCTCACCAAGTCCACCGAGGAGTTCCAGGCCCAGTACATCGACGCCACCCGGGAGTGGTTCTGATGCCCGTGCTGCGGCCCGCAGCGGGTCGGCCGCGGCGGCTGGCCCTTCTCCTGGTGGCGGGAGGCGGGCTGGTGAGTTTCCTGGCCCTGGCCTCCACGCCCCACGATGGCCTGCACCCCCTGGCCCTCATGGCGGCACTGCTGCCGCTGCAGCTGGCCGCCCTGGCCTGGGCCGGGATCCACCGCCGCTAGGGGCCCGTGCGGCTGGCCTCCAGCCACGCCCCGATGGCATCGGGCAGGGCCGTCCGCCGCCGGCTGGCCGCCTCAATGGCTATGTGCCGGGTCAGCCCCGTGGCCGCCTCCAGGCCCTCGTGCAGGAAGCGGTAGCCAATCTCGAAGCTGCCGCCGTCGAGCTGCAGGGGCCGCAGCTCGATCGCCAGAGGATCGCCGCAGGCCAGGGGGCGCCGGTAGTCGGCGCTGACATGCACGATCGGCAGGGCCACGGCCGGGGTCCGGCCCGGCCCGGGGAAGATCTCGCCGGCCACCACGCCAAACCGCTCCAGGCTTTCCTCGTAGGCCACATGGCACCAACGCAGCAGCTGGTGGAAGTGCATCACCCCGGCGGCATCGGTGTCGCCGAAGCGCACCGTGCGGCAGAGCAGCAGCCAGTCGGCCGGGTCGGATGGGGACATGCAGCCTCAGGGGCGCTCCTCGACCCATGCTGATGCCCCCTTCTGCCCCCGGCAGGTCTGAAGCCGTTGCTGGCCCGGCGGAACGCCCCTAGGTTCCGCCCAGTACGAACCCTTCCCCTTGGCCGCCGCGATCGCCTACGAGCCCCCCAGCATCTCCAAGGCCTGGGCCGCCTTCCTGGCCCACATCCCCACCATCCTGCTGATCTGGGTGGTGACGATCGTCATCGGTGTCATCGGCGTCGTGGCCTCGCTGGCACTCACCACCCTGGGGGTGGGTCTCTCCAGCGGCGCCGCGGGTGCGGAGGCCGCGGCAGGCCTGGGGGCGGTGCTCGGCAACCTGGTGCAGCTGCCCTTCACGATCCTCTCCAATCTGGTGGGGGTTCTGTTCGTGGCCGTTCCGGCGATGCACTACGCCAGTGGCGAGATCATCGATGCCGAAGCTGCCCTGCGGGTGCTGATGCAAAGGCCGGTGCGCTACATCCTGGCCGGTGCCCTGTTCACGGTCGTGGCGGCCATCGGCTTTGTCCTGTGCATCCTGCCCGGCCTCGCCGTCACCCTGGTGATGCCGGTGTACGTCAACAAGGTGTTCCTCACCGACAGCCCCATTCTCGACGCCTTCTCCTCCTCGTTCCAGGCTGTGTACGGCTCGCCCCAGGGCCGGGTGTTCGCCGGCATCGAGCTGCTGGCCTGGCTGCTGGTCCTGCTGGTGTCCATGCTCACCTGCTTCCTGGGCTCGCTGGTGGCGGTGCCGGTGGCCACCTTCTACATCCAGAACGCCGCGTACCACCGGGGGGTGCTCAGCTGAGGGGACACCGCCTCAGGGGCGTACCCGCTCGAGCAGTTCCTCCGCCGCCGGCAGTCGCAGCCGATCCGCCCAGCCCAGGCGTTCGAGGCCGCGGATGAAGACATAGGTGGGATCAGGCAGCGGCCTGATGCGGCCCCCTCGCACCCCGTAGCCCTGCCGCACCGACCACTGGAAGGCGTGATGCAGGTTGTGCCAGCCCTCTCCGAGGGTGATCAGCGCCACCCAGCCGTTGTTCCGGCTCATGTCGTTGGTGAGGAACGGCCGCTCACCGGCGATGTGGGCCAGAGAATTCACCGTGGCCACGCCGTGGAAGAGCAACGTGGTGCTCAGGAAGAAGGCCGCCAGCCACTCGGGTCCGCCGAGCAGATAGGAGATCCCGCCCAGGGCCAGCAGCGGCACGAAATGCAGGCGGTCGATCAGCCTGAGCACAGGATCCGCCTCCACATCGGCGGGCAACCGCTCCGGGAAGAACGAGGGTGCGAGCAGCCAGCCCGCCTGCGAGCGCCAGAAACCACCCAGGCCTGCCTCAGGCTTCAGGGGCGAATGGGGATCGAGGTCGGTGTCCACATGGCGGTGGTGGGCCAGGTGATGGGCCTTCCACCAGCTCGGTCCCATCTGCCCCGCCGAGGCCCCCACCAGGGACCCGATCCAGTGCACCAGCCTGGGCGCCCGGTAGCTGCCATGGGTGATCAGGCGGTGGTAGATCGCTGTGGTGGCCAGCATCCGGATCAGGTAGAGCGCCAGCGCCCAGCCCGCGGCCGCCAGGCTCAGACCGGTGGCCAGCAGCAGCAGGCAGCCGAGGTGCGACACCAGGATGAAGACAGGCCCCAGGGCGTAGAGGAAAAAACGAACACGACCGCTGTCCAGGGGGAACGTCTGTAAAGAGGAATTCACACTAGGCGCTGGCTTCGGGACGCCGAGCACGCCATTCCAGTTCTGAAGCCGGGATGGGGTCCTCGGGTATCGCCGCCCTCCACCGTCAGCCGCAGCGTGGCCTCGGCCGTGCGTGCCGGGTCCTCATCGAAGCGGAAACGCCTGCAGGCCCATGCCGTAGGTCAGCCCCATGCGGCCGGCCCAGTAGAGCAGCAGCAGCGTGCCCATGGCCGCCAGGTGCCAGCCCCGCAGCACCCGGGGCACCAGCCGGCCGGTGTGCAGGGCGTTCAGCGACCAGAGCACCAGGCCGGCGGCCAGCACCGGGCCGAAGGCGTGCAGGGCCACGGCGTCGTCGAAGCGACCCACCAGGCTCGCCGCCGTGGCCCGGGTGAGATAGCAGGTGGGGCAGGGGATGCCGGTGAGGGCCCGCAACGGGCAGCTGAGGCCGGGCAGCCCCGGATGCAGCCCCTTGAGCACCAGCAGGCCTGTGGCCCCCAGCGGCAGGAGGGGGCCGCAACGGGCGAGCCGGCGGATCCAGCGCCGGCCGGCCGACGTCACCGATCCACCGAACCCATGATCACGTCGATCGAACCGAGGATGGCCATGATGTCGGCCACCTTCGCCCCCTTGAGGATGTGGGGGAGGATCTGGAGGTTGTTGAAATCGGCGGCGCGGATCTTCCAGCGCCAGGGGGTGACGTCGTTGTTGCCCATGATGAACACGCCCAGTTCACCCTTGCCCGATTCCACCCGGCAATACAGCTCGCCATCGGGAATCTTGAAGGTGGGCGCCACCTTCTTGGCGACGTACTGGTAATCGAAGCCGTACCACTCGCTCTTCTTGCCTTCGGCCATCCGCCGGGCTTCCAGATTCTCGGTGGGGCCGCCGGGAATCATGGTGATGGCCTGGCGCAGGATCTTCAGGGACTGGCGCATCTCCTCGATCCGCACCCGGTAGCGGGCGTAGCAGTCGCCCTCCTTCTCCCACGCCACCGACCATTCGAAGTCGTCGTAGCACTCGTAGTGATCGACCTTGCGCAGATCCCAGGGCACACCGGAGGCGCGCAGCATCGGGCCGGAGAGGCTCCAGTTGATCGCCTGCTCCCTGCCGATCACACCGAGCCCCTCGATCCGCTTGCGGAAGATGGGGTTGTTGGTGATCAGTTTTTCGTACTCATCGATCTTGGGACCGAACCAGTCGCAGAAGTCGGCACACTTCTCCAGCCAGCCATAGGGAAGATCGACGGCCACCCCGCCGATGCGGAAGTAGTTGTTGTTGATCAGCCGCTGGCCGGTGGCCGCTTCCCACAGGTCGTAGATCATCTCCCGCTCCCGGAAGATGTAGAAGAAGGGCGTCTGGGCGCCCACGTCAGCGAGGAAGGGGCCCAGCCAGAGCAGGTGGTTGGCGATGCGGTTGAGCTCCAGCATCAGCACCCGGATGTAGCTGGCGCGCCTGGGCACCGGCACGTCGGCCAGCTTCTCCGGGGCGTTCACCGTGATCGCTTCGTTGAACATGCCCGCCGCGTAGTCCCAGCGGCTCACGTAGGGCACGAACATGACGTTGGTGCGGTTCTCGGCGATCTTCTCCATGCCGCGATGGAGATAGCCGATCACCGGCTCGCAGTCGATCACGTCCTCGCCGTCGAGGGTCACCACGAGCCGCAGCACCCCGTGCATCGACGGGTGATGGGGGCCGAAATTGACCACCATCGGCTCGGTGCGGGTCTCGAGCTGGGTCATGCCCTTCGCAAGGAACGGAGTGCCGGGATCTTAGGAAGGTGAGATGGCCGTTTCGTTCGCCCATCTCCCGGTTCTGGCCGATTCGGTGCTCGCGGCCTTCTCCGGGTTGCCTGGACAACCGGCCGACGCCGGTGACGGGGCTGCCGAGGCCGGAGAGCCGCTGCTGCTCGACTGCACCCTCGGCGGGGGCGGCCACAGTGCCCTGCTGCTGGCGGCCCACCCCGCTCTGCGCCTGATCGGCCTCGACCGGGACCCCGCCGCCCGTGCCGCCGCCGCGGAGCGGCTCGCCCCCTTCGGCGACCGCGCCCGGATCGAGGCGGCCAACTTCGCCGACTTCACCCCGCCCGCTCCCCTGGTGGGGGTGCTGGCCGATCTGGGAGTCAGCAGTCCCCAGCTGGACGAGCCCGGCCGGGGCTTCAGCTTCCGCGCCCCCGGCCCCCTCGACATGCGCATGGATCCTGCCGCCGGTGAGACCGCTGCCGAGCTGATCGACCGGCTGGAGGAGTCGGCCCTGGCGGACCTGATCCACGGCTACGGCGAGGAGCGGCTGTCACGCCGGATCGCCCGGCGCCTGGTGGCCGAGCGCCCCTGGGCCGGCAGCGGCCGCACCACGGCCGATCTGGCCTACGCCGTGGCCGGCTGCTTCCCCCCCAAGGCGCGCCACGGCCGGATCCACCCGGCCACCCGCACCTTCCAGGCCCTGCGGATCGCGGTCAACGATGAGCTGGGCGCCCTCGACCGGCTGCTGGAGCGCGCCCCCGATTGGCTGGTGCCGGGCGGGCTGCTGGCGGTGATCAGCTTCCACTCCCTCGAGGACCGGCGCGTCAAGACCGCTTTCCTCAGCGACCCGCGCCTGGAGCGGCTCACCCGCAAACCCTTGGTGGCCAGTGAGGAGGAGGAGCAGGCCAACCCCCGCAGCCGCTCCGCCAAGCTGCGGGTGGCCCGCCGCGTGGCCTGAGCCGTTTGCCATGACCCCGGTCAGCCTGCCCAGCCTCGACCGCGCCGATCTGCTCTGGTGGATCGCCCTGCTGATCCAGGCCCTCGCCATCCCGGGCACGGTGCTGCCGGTGGCGCCCGGCCTGACCCTGCTGCCTGTGGGCGCCCTGCTCTGGTGCTGGGCCGTCGGCTGGGCCGCCGGCTGGCCGGCCCTGGCCCTGGCCGTGGTGCTGCTGCTCCTGGGCTGGGGGGCCGAGGCCCTGGGCCTGCTGCTCGGCCCGGCCCGGCTGCAGGCCACCCGCTGGAGCTACGTCGGGGCCGGCGTGGGGTTGCTGGTGGGCCTGCTGGGGCTGCTGCCGGCCCTGCCGGTGGGCGGGCCCCTGCTGGGGGCCCTGGTGGGTCCGCTGCTGGGGGCCAGCCTGGGTGAGCTGATCACGGCCCCCCCGACCCTCGGCCCGCCCGGCCTGGGCCGGCTGCGGCGCTCCCTGCTGGTGGGCCTGGCGGTGGTGGCCGGGATGCTCGTGAGCCGGGTGGCCCAGCTGCTGCTGGCCCTGGTGGGGGTGCTGGGCTTCGTGCTGCTGACGGTGGGCCCTTTCGCGCCCGGAGTCGGCGGCTGAGACGGCAGCCGAGACGGCAGCTGAGACGGCGCCGGCCGCCCAGGCGCCTTCAGCGGCCGGGCAGGGGCGGCAGAGGATCGGGGCCGCCGCCGGCCAGCACCAGCTGCCGGTAGGCCGCCGTGGCGATGCAGACCACCAGGGGCCAGGCCACGAAGCCGCCCACCAGGCAGGCCAGCAGACCCAGGAGCACCAGCAGACCTTCGATCAGGGTGAGCAGCAGCACCATCAGCCAGCTGGGGTCCACCAGGGACCGCCCGCGCTGCACGGCGGTGCGGGAGCCGGCGCGCTCGAACAGCACGATCTGGGTGAGGAAGCTCTGGTTGATCGCCAGGTAGATCACCCCCAGCAGCACCACCCCCAGCAGCAGGGCGAACACCACCGCCAGGCTCAGCCCGAGCACCTCCACCAGGGTGCGGCTGAACGGCACCAGCTGGTCGGCGTAGACGCTCAGCAGGGCCAGGGGCCCGCCCACCAGCAGCAGCAGGCCGAGCAGGGGCACCGCCACCAGCGCCACCAGCACCAGCCAGGCGCGCAGCAGCCGCAGGAAGGCCTCCCCGTCCCAGCGCATCAGCTGCCCGAGGGAGGGGTGGCCGCCCTGCAGGGCGCTGCCGGCGCCGCGCACCAGCCCGATGGCGCACCAGAGATTCAGCAGCAGGTTGGCCGACAGCCCGATCAGGTAGAGCACCCAGTCGAAGGGGTCGCTGGAGGCCACGCCGCCGCTGCTGATGCGGCTCTGCAGGGGCTGGATCAGGAACTGGAGGGCCACCACCAGCAGGGGGAAGCCGACGAAGGGGCCCGGGCTGCGACTGAAGGCCCGCCAGCCCTCCTGGAGTGCATCACCGAAATTGAGCCGGGGGCCCTGCCGACCGCCGGGTGTGGACATCAAGGGAAGGGCGCAGACCCGAAAGCTAGACAGCCACCCGCAGCTCCGCCACCGCCTCGCCCACCGCCGCCACGGCGACGTCGATGTCCTTCGCCGTGGTGCCCCGACCCAGGCCGAAGCGGATCGCGGCGCCGGCGGCGTGGCGGTCGAGGCCGAGGGCGGCCAGCACGTGGGAGGGGCTGCCCTGGCTGCAGGCCGAACCGCTGCTCACCGCCAGCACCCGGCGCAGCTGGCGGTGCAGGCGGGTGCCGTCCACACCCTCGACGCTGACGTTGAGGCTGTGGGGCAGGCACTGCCGCGGGTGGCCGTTGCGGCGCACCCCGCCCAGGGCCGCCAGACCCTCCCACAGCCGGTCCCGCAGGGCCCCGAGCCGTCCGGCCCTCGCCTCCCGGTCGGCCAGGGCGCCGGCCACCGCAGCGCC
>NZ_JAGQBM010000096.1:0-7676 GCF_024345635.1 Cyanobium sp. Lug-B | reverse complement strand
CGGCGCCTTCCTGGTCGGCGGCCTCTGGCTCTCCCCCGACCTCGACACCCGCTCCAACGCCACCCGCCGCTGGGGTCCCCTGCGGCTGCTCTGGTGGCCCTACCGGCGCCTGCTCAGCCACCGCTCCCTGCTCTCCCACAGCCCCCTGCTGGGCACCGGCCTGCGACTCCTCTGGCTGGCGGCGCTGGTGCTGGCCGCCTGCGCCGCCCTCGGGCCCCTGGGCGCCCCGGCGCCCGGCGAGCTGCTGCAGCAGGGCCGGGAACTCTGGGACTCCCAGAGGCCCCTGCTGATCGCCGCGTTCGTGGGCCTGGAGGCCAGCAGCTGGCTGCACCTGCTCCAGGACGGCGATCCGATCCCGCGGCTGCCGCGGCCCCTGCGGGCTCTGGGGCGCCGGTGGCGTCGCCTCAGCAGCAGGAGCCGCCGCTGGCAGGGGCGGCGGCCGGCGCGGCGGCGGGGGCGTCGGCGGTAGTCGGCGCGGTGGCGTCGAAGGGGAGGGTGCTGCCGCAGCCCTCGAACAGGCCGTAGTGGCGGCTGAAATCCCCGATGAAGTCGAAGTGGGGCGCCAACCGGCTCTCCGCCAGCATGCGGAAGGTGTTGCCGCAGACCGGAAACACCCGCCCCGTCTCGATGTGGTGGTGCTTGTCGAAGGGCAGGGCGTCGGGGTGGCCGGCGATGCTGCCGCGGTAGACCACCGCCTGGCCGTGGTCCTCGCAGGCGTCCTCCAGGGCCTTGATCTGGAACAGCCGGTAGGTGGCGGAGAAGAAGCGGATCGCTCCGGTGCGGGCGGCCAGCTCCGGGTCGGTGATCTCCAGGGGCCGGTCGCCCACCAGGCGCGGATCGGCGAAGCCGGCCAGGCGCGCCAGCCGCAGGAAGTCGTTCCAGTAGAGGGCGCCGCTGAGGCATTCGCCGTGCAGCACCGGGTCGTGGCGCAGGGCCTCGGGCACGCGCCGATCCGCATAGACATCGGCGAAGAAGAACTCCCCGCCGGGCTTCAGCAGCCGCCGCACCCCGTTCAGCACCGCCAGCTTGTCGGCCGAGAGGTTCACCACGCAGTTGGAGATCACCAGATCGAAGCTGGCGGGCTCCAGCGGCAGGGCCTCCAGCTGCTCGATGCGGCCCTCCAGAAAGCGCACGTTGGCGTAGCCGAACACCTCGGCGTGGTGGTCGGCGTGGCGCCGGGCCACCGCCAGCTGCTCCGGCGTCATGTCGATGCCCACCACCTCGCCGCCCGCCCCCACCAGCTGGGAGAGCAGGTACACGTCGCGGCCGCTGCCGCAGCCCAGATCCAGCACCCGCAGGCCCTCCAGCAGCGGCGGCACCACCAGGCCGCAGCCGTAGTAGCGGCTCAGCACCTCGGGGTGGATCCGGGCCAGCAGGGGCCGCAGCGCCGGCGGCACGCTGCTGGCATCACAGCAGGCGCTGGTGCGCAGGTCGGCGCTGCTGCTGAGGGTGGAGCCGTAGTACTCCTGCACGCTGCGGTGCAGATCGGTGGCGCTGGTCATCGGGGAGGGCTCGCGGGGGCTGGGGCGGCGTGGGGCTGGGACGGGCGGGGCTTCAGCTCAGGGCGCCGCCGCAGCTGGAGCCGGCGCCGGCGGTGCAGCCGAAGCAGTGCTCGGCCACGGCGATCGGCGCCCCCTCGAGATCCTGGTCCAGCAGCTGGCGCAGGTGGGCCCGGGGGAGGCCGCTGCCGGCCGGGAGGCCGAGCATCTGGTTGAAGTCGCAGTCGTAGAGGAAGCCCTGCCAGTCGACGCTGACCGTGGAGCGGCACATCACCTGGGCCAGGTTGGCCGGGTTGTGGTGCTGGCGCAGCAGCGTCATGTAGTCCTCCAGCTGCCCCTGCTGGCGCAGCACCGCCGCGAAGCGCTGGATGGGCATGTTGGTGATCGTGAACAGGCGGTTGAAGCGCAGTCCGAAGCGATCGGCCAGTTCGCGCCGGTAGTCGGACTCGAGGGCCGCCTGGGGGGGCGGCAGGCTGGGGCCCTGGGGGTTGTACACCAGATCCAGCTCCAGGCCTGCGTCCGGATCGCCGTAGCCGAGGGCGTTGAGCTGGCGCAGACCCGCCAGGCTGCGCTCGAACACGCCATCACCGCGCTGCCGGTCGACGTTGTCGGCGAGGTAGCAGGGCAGGGAGGCCACCACCTTCACCCCCTGCTCGGCCAGGAAGGCGGCCAGGTCCTCCTGGCCGGGTTCGCTGAGAATCGTGAGGTTGCAGCGGTCGATCACCGCCACCCCCAGGGCACGGGCCTGGCGCACCAGGTCCCGGAAGCCGGGGTGCAGCTCCGGCGCGCCACCGGTGAGATCGAGGCTGGCGATCCCGCGAGCCTCCAGCACCGCCGGCACCAGGGCGATGGTGTCGGACCCCATCATCTCGGTGCGGCTGGGGCCGGCGTTCACATGGCAGTGGCTGCAGCTCTGGTTGCAGCGGTAGCCCAGGTTCACCTGCAGGGTGTCGAGGCGGCCGCGGCGCAGGGCCGGGAACGGGGGTGCCAGGGTGGTGGTGGAGCCGGTCAGATCGGCGACGCCCATGGATCAGGGGGATGGATGCCGGAGGTACCGGCCGGGCGGCGATACGGATGGCGGGTGAGGTGGCTCAGCTGGGCTGAGGCGCTGTCTGCTTCTGACCACCGATCACGAGCCGCAGCAGAACCGGGGCCAGGAAGGTGGTGCCGATCACCATCAACAGGATGGCGGCTTCCAGGGCCGGGGTGAGGATGCCGGCCTGGGTGCCGAGTCCCAGGAAGATCAGACCCACCTCGCCGCGGGGCATCATCCCCAGGCCCACCACCAGGCGGTTGGTGGGGTCTTTGCTGGTGTAGGTCCAGCCTGCGGCCACCTTGCCGGCCACGGCCACCACCAGCAGGAACAGGGCCACCACCAGCCCTTCGCGGTTGGCGGGATCGAAGGGGTTGAGCACCGAGAGATCCATGCCGGTGCCGATCAGCACGAAGAACACGGTGGCGAACAGGGCCACCAGGGGTTTGACGGCGGCTTCGATGTCATGGGTGTGCCTGGAGGCGCTGAGGATCAGGCCGGCGGCGAAGGCCCCCAGGGCGGCCTCCAGGCCGATCGCCTGGGCGGCGAAACAGCAGAGGGTGAGCACCACGAAGCTGGCCACCGCCACATCACCGGGGGCCTTGAGATGGTCGACGACCCAGTCGAAGGCGGGGGCGGCGAAGCGGCTGAGCACCAGGGCGACGGCCACGAAGATCACCGCCGCGACGCACAGCTGGATGACAGGACCGAGGGTGAAGGAACCGCCGCCGGCCAGGGAGACCACCACCGCCAGGATGACGATGCCGAGGATGTCGTCGAGCACGGCGGCGCCGATGACGATCTGACCCTCCTTGCGCTTCAGCCACTGCAGCTCCCCGAACACGCTCGCCGTGATGCCGATCGAGGTGGCCGTCATGGCGGCGCCGGCGAAGACGGCCGGGATGAACGGCACATGGAACAGGTAGTAGAGGCCGGCGGTGCCGGCGGCGAAGGGCAGCACCACGCCGGTGAAGGCCACGGTGCCCGCCTGGATGCCGACGGCCACCAGCTCATCCAGTTCGCTTTCCAGGCCCGTGAGGAACAGCAGGGAAAAGAGGCCGATCTCGGCGACCACTTTCAGGCTGGAGAAGGTCTCGGTGTAGAGGGAGCTGATGGACTCCGGGGTGAGGCCTCCAAGGGAGCTCAGCAACCCGAGCAGAGCTCCGCTCAGCTGGGCCTGGGCCTCGGGGGGTACCACCAGATGCAGACCGGAGGCACCGATGATCACCCCGGCGACCAGCTCGCCGAGAATGGTGGGCAGCTGCAGCCGCACCATCAGCTCGGCCATGATGCGGGCCGCCACGAAAATGACGAGAAATCGGCCGACCCCGATCAGGGTTTCCGTCACTTCAACCTGGTGGCTGCCGACTTCCATCAGCAAGGTGGGCAGCAGATCCATCAGGTGGGGTACGGGTGGGTGCAGTTTTAGAAGGAAGGTGGCTCGCGCTGTTGTCTGGACGACACCAGAAACGAATGGATGCCGTGATGGGTCCGATCAGCGCTGGTGATCGGTGGACCGTCGAGTGCAGGGCGGGACCGGTAGAGAACGGTACCGCCCTCCATCCGGTGCCCTGGAAGAAACCCTCCCGACCAGGCAGGAACGGGAGGGCAACGTGGAACCGACGAGCGTTCAGAACTTGTGGTCGCGCAGGGCTTCCACGGGGTAGATGTAGGTGATGATCGAGAAGTCCGCGTAAAACTTGGCTTCGATCTCACGGGTGATGGTGTCGGCCAGCTCACGGGTGCCGGTGAGCACTTCGATCTTCACATTCGAGAGGGTGTGGGACACACTGGGCTCGCCCGTTGAGCGCACATTGCGGCTGCCTTCTCCACCGGCGGCATTGACGGTGTAGCCGGTGGCACCTGCCGCCTTGATGAGCTTGACGAGCTTCTTGGAGAGAACCTCCTCCGCAACGATGACAAGCTTCCAGACCTGTTGACTCATGGGTTTGACCTAAAGGGTTGAAGGCAGGAAATGGATAGGTGGGTGAGAGCTTATCGACCGAGCATGACCTCTGCAATCCCAATGAACAGGGGGATGCAGATGGCGATTGCCACGGGCGTGCCGATGGCGGTCGAAGCGCCGATGTAGGCCGAGGGATTCGCGGAGGGAATGCCGGCACGCAGGGTGGGCGGGCCCGAGATATCGGAGCTGGAGGCGGCGATCACCGCCAGCACGACAGCGCCGCCGATGGTGAAGCCGGTGATCTTGTGAATGATCAGGCCGACACCGAAGGCCAGGAAGCCATGGACGATCGGGGAGATGAAGGCGTAGATGGCAAACCACTGGGCGACCTTGCGCAGTTCGTTCATGCGCTGGGCCGCTTCCATCCCCATGATGATCATCAGCACCGCAAGGAAGCCGCGGAACAGGGGGTTGAAGAAGCTTTCGTAGACGGGTTCGGGCTTGGTGAGGATGCCAAGGGCCACGCCAAGGAGCAGCGACGTGACGGCCGAACTCTGGATGCTTTCCTTGATGATCGGCCAGACCTCAACTTTCTCGGCGGTGTTACCGGTCTTTTTGGAGAGGTAGACGCTGGCCACCACGATGGCGGTCACCAGCGCCGGAATGTCCATGAAGGGATAGAGGGCCGCTGTCCAGGCCTCATAGGGGATCTTGGCGGAATCCAGCTGCGGCAGCACCGCTGCCAGGGTGGAGCCACTCACCGCCCCGAACAGACCGCCGGTGGCCACAGCGTCAGGCACGCTGATGCCGGGCAGCTTGCCGAGGGTCCAGCGGGCGATGAAGACGATCACGATGCCCAGTCCCACGGCCGCCAGTGCCGGCAGAAAGATCTCCGTAGGGTTGGAATTCCGAATCGCGATCCCGCCCGTCAGGCCGATCTTCATCAGCAGGAAGAAGCTGATGAACTTGTAGATCGAATCCGGGATCGCCAGCTGGCTGCCAAGGGCGGCAACGATGATCCCGCCGATCAGGAATCCCAGGGTCGGGGACTGAACCTGCTCCAGGAAGAGCGGGAGGAAGTCGGAGAAGAATGCCACGTGGTGTCGGAGTTCTCTTCGGTTGAGTGGCCGTGAAAGGTAGCAGCCGCCACAGCTTGCCTGCCGAAAGTAACAAAGTGTGAAGAGCACGCCTTGCGGATGGTCCTTGCCTGGCTGTGAGTTTCTGCTGTGTCGGAAGACGGCGACGGTAAATGGAGCAGGATCTTGGCAAAGTCCGTGCCGCCACGGTCATTCAGGGATCTTGAAACAGCAGCCTTTCCGTGATTCCGGGATCGCTCTTTTCTGTGTCTGAAGCAGGGCAGTGTTTGCGTTCGTGAATGGATCGTCCCGCGCCAGGCCCATGAAGCCTCTGTCGCCCTTACCCATTGCCCTGCAAGGCCTCAGGCGGTGGTCGGATCATGGCCAGATGATCTGATGCCGCCGGTTGGAGTGGTCGCCTTCGGTGCAACTGTGGCCCGATGGGTCATGGCTTTACGGCGCGATCGATCGCGCCGGAATCTTGTCCTGTGGTCGCCGATGCCAGCCCTGGTGTTCCCAGCCACCACCGGCATGGCGATACCCGTCGGCGGCGCCAGGGGGTGGTGGAAGGGGTCGGTGTCGCTCTCAGGCTGGGGCGGACGTGAGGATCGGGTCATCGCTGATCCCATTCCCACAGTATTCACAGCCACCCCCATGGGTATCCGCAGCCACCGAAGCAGTCCACCCGGTCCCTCCCGTCCACGCCCATGCCTCCATCGCCAAGGATGGTGCCCCTGGTCCTTCTCTCCCTGCGATGTCCAGTTCCCGCCCTCTTTCCGCATCTCTGGCCGATGGGGCCGCGCCGGAGGCCCTGGCGGAGCTGGTGGCGATCGTCGACCGGCTGCGGGACCCGGAGGGTGGCTGCCCCTGGGATCTGGCCCAGACCCACGCCTCCCTCATTCCCTACGTGCTCGAGGAGGCCCATGAGGTGGCCGATGCGATCCGCCGCGGCGACGACGATCATTTGGCCGACGAGCTGGGGGACCTGCTGCTGCAGGTGGTGCTGCACGCCCGCATCGCCAGCGAAGCGGGTCGCTTCGATCTGGCCACCGTCGCCCGCACCATCGCCGCCAAGCTGGTGCGCCGTCATCCCCATGTGTTCGATCCGGCGGCGGAGCGCGCCGCCGATCCCGAGGCCGTGCGCCGCAGCTGGGAGGCGATCAAGGCCGCCGAGCGCCAGGAGCGCCAGCGGACCGCCGCCGGCCCTGACGCGCCTCCAGAGGCCGCCAGCCCCCTCAGCGACCGCCTGGCGGAGAAGGTGCGCGGCCAGCCTGCCCTGGCCGGTGCCATGACCATCTCCCGCAAGGCCGCTGCCGCCGGTTTCGAGTGGGACGACATCGAGGGGGTGTGGGCCAAGGTGCAGGAGGAATGGGACGAGCTGCGGGAGGCCGTGGCCAGCGGCGACCGGGCCCATGCCCAGGAGGAGCTGGGCGATGTGCTCTTCACCCTGGTGAACGTGGCCCGCTGGTGCGGCCTCGACCCGGAGGAGGGTCTGGCCGGCACCAACCGCCGCTTCCTCGACCGCTTCTCCCGGGTGGAGGCCGCCCTGGGAGGCGATCTCGGCGGCCGCGGCATCGCCGAACTGGAGGGCCACTGGCGGGCCGCCAAGGCACAGATCCGTGCCGAGCAGGATCCCGGCCCTAGACCTCCTCAGGAGGGCCCAGCCGCCGGTTGCTCTTGATCGATCCCCGCTGCCGTTTGGCCTTCAGCCGCCGCTCCACCGAGCCCCGGCTGGGTTTGGTGGGACGCCGCGGCGGCGGCGGTGGCGCGATCGCCGCCTGGACCAGCTCCACCAGACGCTTCTGCGCCGCCTGACGGTTCTGCCACTGGGAGCGGTGTTCCGCCGCCACGACCACCACCCCGGCCGGGGTGAGCCGGGCCGCCAGCCGCCGCAGGGCCCGCGCCCGCAGCGCGGGGGGCAGGGCGCCGCTGGCGGCCAGGTCGTACACCAGCTCCACCCGGGAGTCGGTGGTGTTCACCCCCTGGCCCCCGGGGCCGGAGGCGCGCGAGAAGCGCCCGCCCAGCTCCGCCGCCGGGATCACCAGGCCGTTCCCCAGGGGCAGATCGCCGCTCACACCAGGCTCACTTCGCCGCTGCCGATGTCGAAGTAGGCGGCCTGGATGGCCAGCCGCCCCTCCGCCACAGCCTGGCCCAGCAGGGCG
>NZ_JAGQBM010000095.1:0-7682 GCF_024345635.1 Cyanobium sp. Lug-B | reverse complement strand
CCGACCGCGCCGCCGAAGGGCCGGCGCCGCGGCCGCCGCCGCCGCCTCTGGATCGGCCTGGCGGTGGGCCTGGCCCTTCTCGCCACGGCCGGCCTCTGGCAGCGCCAGCGCCAGCAGGCCGGCCGCGATCTGGCCCCCTTCACCGTGGTGGCCCGCGAGGGCTCCCTGCCCGGGGTGATCACCGCCAGCGGCGAGCTCGATGCCGTCAAGCGGGTGAATGTCAGCCCCAAGCGCCAGGGGGTGCTGCTGGAGCTGATGGTCGACGAGGGCGACACGGTGCGCCGGGGCCAGCCCCTGGCCCTGATGGATGACGGCGACCTGCGCGACCGGCTGATGGAACTGCAGGCCAACGTGCAGTCGGCGGAGTCGGAACAGCGCCGCAGCGACAGCGAGCTGCGCCGCAACGAACCCCTGTTCCGCCAGGGGGCCATCAGCCTCGACACCATGAACCGCTTCCGCTCGGAGGCGGAGGTGCGGCGCCTGGCCACCGCCGCCGCCCGGCAACGGCTGAGGCAGCGCATGGTGGAGAAGGACGAACTGATCGTGCGGGCCCCCTTCGATGGGGTGATCAGCCAGCGCTACGCCGAACCGGGCGCCTTCGTCACCCCCACCACCACCGCGTCGGCCACCGCCGGCGCCACCAGCTCCTCGATCGTGGAGCTCTCGGAAGGGCTGGAGGTGGTCGCCAAGGTGCCCGAGAGCGACATCGGCCGTCTGCGGGTGGGCCTGCCCGCCAGCGTGCGCGTCGATGCCTTCCCCGACCGTCGCTTCCAGGCCACCGTGCGCCAGATCGCCCCGCGGGCGGTGAAGACCAACAACGTCACCTCCTTCGAAGTGAAGCTGCAGCTGACCGATCCGGCCCCGGAACTGCGCATCGGCATGACCGCCGACATCGACTTCCAGACCGGCACCCTTCAGGCCCGGACCGTGGTGCCCACCGTCGCCATCGTCACGGAGGACGGCCGGCCGGGGGTGCTACTGGTGGGCAAGGGCCAGGAGCCCACCTTCCAGCCCGTGGAGCTCGGCGCCAGCAGCGGCAAGGACACCCAGATCCTCTCGGGCCTGGAGAGCGGCACCCGGGTGTTCATCGATCTGCCCCCCTGGGCCAAGAAGCGCCCCTAGGTGCCGCTTGCCTTGAGGGGGGCCAGGCCCAGGAAGCGGCGGGCCGCCTCCACGATCCGGCCGCTGGCCGCCCCGTCACCGAAGGGATTGTGGGCCTGGGCCATGGCCCCGTAGGCCTGTGGGTCCTCCAGGAGCCGGCTGGCCTCGCTGAGGATCGCGTCGCTGTCGGTGCCGATCAGTTTCGCCGTGCCCGCCGCCACCGCTTCCGGTCGCTCGGTGGTACGGCGCAGCACCAGCACGGGCTTGCCCAGGGCGGGGGCCTCCTCCTGCAGACCGCCCGAATCGGTGAGCAGCAGCGTGCAGCCCCGCATCGCCGCCACCAGCCGGTCGTAGTCGAGCGGCTCGATCAGGAAGGCGCGGGGGTGGGAGCCGAGCAGGGCCTGCAGGGGCTCCCGCACCGTGGGGTTGCGGTGCAGCGGCAGCAGCAGGGCGGTGTCGGGGAAGCGGTCGAGCAGGGCCAGGAAGCCCCGGCCGATGTCCTGGAGGCGCTCGCCCCAGTTTTCGCGGCGGTGCACGGTGGCCAGCAGCACCCGCTGCTTCTGCCAGTCGAGGCCGGGCAGGTCCCAGTCGGGGGCGGAGCGGGCCATCAGCAGCAGGGCATCAATGACCGTGTTGCCGGTGGTGAGGATCTCGCCCACCACCCCCGAGGCCCGCAGATTTGCCGCCGACTGGGCCGTGGGGGCGAAGTGCAGGCGGGCCAGCTGGGAGATCAGGCGGCGGTTGGCTTCCTCGGGGAAGGGGTCGAGCAGGTCGTCGGTGCGCAGGCCCGCCTCCACATGGCCGACCGGGATCTGCTCGTAGAAGGCGGCCAGGGCGCTGGCGAAGGCGGTGGTGGTGTCGCCCTGCACCAGCACGAGATCGGGGCGGTGCGACTCGAACTCCTGCTTCAGTCCCTGCAGGGCCGCGCAGGTGACGTGGGTGAGGGTCTGCTTCGGGGCCATCAGGGCCAGGTCATGGTCGGCGGCCAGGCCGAACAGGTGCATCACCTGGGTGACCATCTCGCGGTGCTGCCCCGTGAGGACAACGCGGGTGCGGAAGTCCGGCGACCGCTGGAAGGCCAGGATCACCGGAGCCAGCTTGATGGCCTCGGGGCGTGTGCCCAGAACGATGCTGACCAGAGGCTGTGGGGACACGGGCCGACGCGGGTCGGAGGATCCTAGGCAGCCCGGGTTCAGCGCTTCCCCCGCCCTGCGCGGCACCGCTCGGCCCCGTGTCCACAGATCGAAATCCGCCCCTAGGATCCGGCCCGGAGCGACACAGCCTTCGGCGCATTCGCCCAGGTCTCAGCGGATCCGCCCGACGCGGATTCGCTCAACGGATTTCACCAGCGGGATCGCCCCGCGCTCCAGCCGCGTTCCTCGATGTCCCAGTCCCACCCGCCACCGCCACCGCCCCCCGTGGGCGTTCAGCCCAGGGGCTCCCTTTTCGCCGAGGCGACGCCGATGTCGGCGGAGGGTGGATCCCCGCCGACCCTGGAGCAGATCGTTCGGGTGGCCTTCGAGCGCAACTTCTCCGACATCCACCTCGGCGTCGGGGAGGAGCCCCGGTTCCGCAGCCGCGGCGACATGATCCTGGCCGGCCTGGGCGTGACCGATGGCAACACCTTCCGCGACTGGCTGCGGGAGATCCTGGAGCCGGCCCAGATCGATCGTTTCTTCCAGCAGAAGGAATACGACGGCTCCTTCGCCTTCGGCTTCGTGCGGGTGCGCATCAACCTGCTCGAATCCCTTCAGGGCCCGGCGATGGTCCTGCGGTTGATTCCCCAGGCCATTCCCACCATCGACGAGCTCAATCTGCCGCCGGTGCTCAAGGATCTGGCCCAGCGTCCCAAGGGCATGCTGCTGGTCACCGGCCCGACGGGGTCAGGCAAGAGCACCACCCTGGCGGCGGTGATCGACCACATCAACCGCACGATGAAGCGCCACATCCTCACCATCGAGGATCCGGTGGAATTCGTGCATCAGAGCCGCCAGTCCCTGATCCGCCAGCGGGAACTGGGCAGCCACACCCGCCACTTCAAGACCGCCCTCCGCGCCGCCCTGCGGGAAGATCCCGACGTGATCCTGGTGGGGGAGATCCGTGACCAGGACACCCTCACCACCGCGATCGAAGCCTCCCAGACCGGACACCTGCTGCTGGGAACCCTGCACACCAACTCGGCGGTGCGTTCCGTCGAGCGGATGCTGGGCATGTACCCCCCCGACGAACAGGAGATCGTCCGGCGTTCGGTGGCCGATTCGCTCCTGGGGGTGATTTCCCAGGGCCTGATCAAGACGGTGGATGGCAAAAGGGCCTCTTACCACGACGTCTTCATCAACACCGATGCCTGCAAGGACTACATCCTGCGGGCCAATCTCGATGAGATCGAGGCGATCATGGCCCGCAGCGGGTTTGACGGCATGATCACCTCCAACCAGTACCTGGCGAATCTGGTCTCTTCCGGCAGGGTTCATGCCGAGGAAGCCCTAGCCGCCAGCCTCAGACCCGGCGAGCTGGCCCAGACGCTGCGGGGTCGAACCTGAGCCGGCAAATCCCGGCCGGGGGGTGGGCCTCAGCCTCCCACCAGCCGCACCAGCAGCAATACACCCAGCCCGACGGAAAGCCCGAGCATGGCCAGACGGCCATTCCAGATCTCGGCCTGGGGGGTGAACCCCCGCCGCCAGGCGTTGAGCTCCTGCTGGGACACGGGTTCCGTGTCGCTGAGGGAGGATTCGACCTGCTCGAGGGGCAGGGGATTCGCGGGGGCCATCGGGCCAGACCTAGGGCGACCCTCTCACCATAGGGGCATCAAAAGGGGGGCTGTGGCGCATAGAGCCCTCCGGCCAGCTCCAGGGGGAGCCGGGGGGCCACCCCCAGGCTGATCCCGCTGTGCCCCCCGGCCTCGAGCCGTTCGATCGCCGCCAGGCCCACCATGGCGGCGTTGTCGGTGCAGTAAGCCAGGGGCGCGACGCGCCAGCACAGGCCGCGGGCGGCGGTGGCCTCCGCCATCAGGCGGCGCAAGCGTCGGTTGGCGGCCACGCCCCCCACCAGCACCACCGTCTCCAGGCCCGCGTCGACAGCGCAGCGGCAGCTGCGCTCCACCAGCACTTCGGCCACCCCCTGCTCGAAGCTCGCCGCCAGGTCGGCCACCGGCAAGGGAGCGCCCGCGGCGGCAAGCCGCTGCACCTGGCGCAGCACCGCCGTCTTGAGGCCGCTGAAGCTGAAGTCGTAGGGGTGGAAGCCCCCCTCGGGACGGGAGACCCTCCCCTTGGGAAAGCGGAAACGGCCGGGGTCGCCGCCGGCCGCCGCCGCCTCGATCGCCGGTCCGCCCGGGTAGCCCAGCCCGAGCAGCCGGGCCACCTTGTCGAAGCATTCACCGGCCGCATCGTCGCGACTGCGGCCCAGGCGGGTGTAGGCACCGGGCCCATCGACGCGGATCAGCTCGGTGTGGCCACCGCTGACCAGCAGCACCAGGTACGGACCCTCCGGCAGGGGATCGCCCAGGTGCACCGAGCAGAGGTGCCCCTCCAGGTGGTGCACCCCCAGGAAGGGCTTGCCATGCAACCGGGCCAGGGTGCGGGCCGTGACCGACCCCACCAGCAGGGCCCCGGCCAGGCCGGGGGCCACCGTGGCGGCGACGGCGTCGAGGTCGGCCATGGCCACGCCGCTTTCCTCCAGCACCCGGGCGATCAGGGCCGGCAGCGCCTCCACGTGGCGGCGCGAGGCGATCTCCGGCACCACCCCGCCCCAGCGGGCGTGCTCCTCCATCTGGGAGGCGACGGCCCCCGCCAGGACCCGCCGACCGGCCACGATCGCCGCCGCTGACTCGTCACAACTTGTTTCGAGGGCCAGAACCGTGCGCATGCTCCCGGAAGAGCTCCCCTACTGTCCGCACGAGCCATCCTGCCCCGCGGCAGTTCCCCCGCGGCCCCTCTCCATGCGCCGTCTTCTCTCCAGTCGTTCCTTCGCCATCCGGGCCTTCGCCCTGGTGGCGTCCGTGTTCCTGCTGTTCGGCTTCGCCCCCTCGGCCCGGGCCGACATCGGCGGACTCACCCCCTGCAGCGAGACCCCCCGCTTCCAGCAGCGCGCCGCCGCTGCCAGCACGGATCAGGCCAAGGCCCGTTTCGCCTACTACGGCCAGGCCCTCTGCGGCACCGATGGCCTGCCCCACCTGATCACCGACGGCCGCTGGAGCCACGCCGGTGACTTCACCATCCCCGGCCTGCTCTTCCTGTACATCGCCGGCACGATCGGCTGGGCCGGTCGCGGCTACCTGATCGCCGTCCGCGGCAGCAAGGACGCCACCATGCGCGAAATCCAGATCGATCTGCCCCTGGCCTTCAAGACCACCCTGGCAGCGGCCGTCTGGCCCCTGGCGGCCCTCAAGGAGTTCACCAGCGGAGCTCTGGTGGAATCCGACTCCAAAGTCACCGTTTCCCCCCGCTGATACGCAAGAGCCATGAAGAAATTCCTCTCCACCGCTCCCGTCGTGGCCGCCGTCTGGTTCACCCTGACCGCCGGCATCACGATTGAGATCTTCCGCTTCTTCCCGGATCTGATCATCCACCCCTGAAGACCGGATCCGGTCGGATGCATCCCCGCCAGCGGCCCTTGAACGGGCCGCTTTTTTCATGGCTGTCGTCAGTCGGCGTCGGCCAGCCCCAGCAGCCGCTCCAGCTCCTGCAGGGCCATGTCGAGGTCGGCGTTCACCAGCACGGCATCGAATTCCGCTTCGGCGGTGAGTTCCTCGCGGGCCCGCGCCAGCCGCCGCTGGATGGCCTCCTCGCTGTCGGTGCCGCGGCCGCGGATGCGGCGCTCCAGCTCCTCGAAGCTGGGCGGCTTGATCAGCACCTGGAAGGCCGCGGGGAAGGTGCGACGCACCTGGCGGGCCCCCTCCAGCTCGATCTCCAGCAGCACCGGCCGCCCCAGGACCAGCTGGGCCTCCACAGGGGCCCGGGGGGTGCCGTAGAGGTGGCCGGCGAACTCGGCCCACTCCAGGAAGCCCCCGCCGGCCACCCGGGCCTCGAAGTCGGGACGCGTCAGGAAGACGTAGTGCTGGCCGTCGCTCTCCCCGGGCCGGGGCGAACGGGTGGTGGCCGACACCGACAGCCACAGGGCGGGGTGCCGCTGCAGCAGCAGGGCCACCAGGGTCCCCTTGCCCACCCCGCTGGGGCCAGTGATCACCGTGAGCCGGCCGCTGGAGGGGGGGGAGTCCATGGATCGCTGGCGCTGGGGCGCACAGTAGGGGTGGACCGCATCGGGAAGCGACAGAGGAGGCGATGGCCCCAACCCCGTCCATCCAGGCCATGGATGTGACCAGCCTGCGCGCTGTACTGGCCGAGATGCGCCGCAGCCTGCTGCCCAGCCGTTTCGAGAAGGCCCAGCAGCCCGACGCCCACCGCCTGCAGCTGGGACTGCGCAGCCTGCGGGGCACCCTCTGGCTGGAGCTCAGCTGGCTGGCGGAGGCGCCGCGCCTGCTGGTGGTGGAACCACCCCTGAAGCAGGGCGAGGGCAGCACCCTGGCCCAGCAGCTGCAGCACGGCCTGCGCGGTCTGGCCCTGGTGAGCCTGGAGCAGCAGGGCTGGGAGCGGGTGGTGGCCCTGGGCTTCGCCCCCAGACCCGGCGAACCGATCCGGAGGCAGCTGGTGCTGGAGCTGATGGGGCGCCACAGCAACCTGTTCCTGATCGACGAAGAACAGCGGGTGATCGCCCTGGCCCGCCAGGTCCGCCAGGACCGGTCGCGGCTGCGGCCGATCGGCACCGGCGACCCCTACCAGCCGCCACCGCCCATGGCCGGTGAACCGCCCCGGCTGGAGGAGGAGGTCGCCTCCTGGCGGCGGCGCCTGGGCCTGCTGCCCCAGACGGTCGGCGAGGCCCTGATGGGCGCCTACCAGGGGATCGGCCCGGCCCTGGCCCGCCAGCTGGCGCAGGACGCGCTGGCCCGGCCCGTGCAGAGCCTGGAGGAGGAGGCCTGGCAGCGGCTCTGGCAACGCTGGCGGCTCTGGCTGGAGACGGTGGCCGAGGAGCGTTTCCAGCTGGGCTGGGGCGGCCCCAGCGACTACCGCTGCTGGGACCCCGAAGGTCCGCCGGCCGACGACGACTGGACGATCAACCGGGGGCTGGCGGGGTACTACGCCGATCGCCTGGGGCACCGGGAGCTGGAGCAGCGGCGGGCGAGCCTGCGGCAGCGGCTGCTGAACGCCGCGGCCCGGGAGCACCGCAACGCCGACCAGCAGCAGAGCCTGCTGGCGGCCGTGCCCGGCAGCGAGGCGATGCAGCGCCGGGCGGACGGCCTGCTCAGCCTGCCGTCGCCGTCGCGGGAGGAGATCGACGAAGCCCAGCGGCTGTACCGCCGGGCCCGCAAGCTGCGCCGCTCCGTGGCCGCGATCACCCCGCGGCTGGAGCTGCACCAGCAGCGGCTGGCCGCCATCGAAGCCAGCCTCACCTTTCTGGAACAGGCGGAGAACGGGGCCCAGCTCGCCGCCGTGGAGGAGGACCTGCCCGTCCTGCTGCCCGCCCGGGACGGCCAGGGGCCGGGGCCGTCCCGGCGGGTGCGACGGGGGGCGGCCGGCGCCGCGCCG
>NZ_JAGQBM010000094.1:0-8061 GCF_024345635.1 Cyanobium sp. Lug-B | reverse complement strand
GCCGCCTGGGCCCCCCAGCTCCAGGCGGCCCTGCGCGGCCGGCTGGCCCTGAGCCTGCGCTGGGGCGAAGCCCTGCCGGCGGTGAGCCGGGAGCGCCAGTGGCCGGAGGGCTTCGCCGCCGCCGACGTGGTGCTGTTCCACCTGGTGACCCCGCTGCGGGCCGCCGATCTGCGCTGGCTGGAGGCCGTGCCTCCGAGCCAGCCCCTCTGGCTGCTGGTGCAGCCGGAGGCTCCCTGCGACCCGGCCGTCCTGGCGTCCGAACTGGCCTCCCAGTGGCCCGGCGCCGCCGCCGACCGGCTGCTGCCGTGGGACGGCAGCCCCGAGGCCCTGGCCACCAGCCTGCAGCCCCTGGCCCGCTGGCTGGTGGCCGAGGGCCCGTCCCTGCGCCGGGCGACGCCCCTGCGGCGCATCGAGGCGCTGCACCGGCGCTGGCAGGCCGACCTGGAGCGGCTGCGGCGGCAACGGCTGGTCCAACTCCAGCAACGCACCCAGTGGATGGTGGCCGCGGGGGTGTTCGCCGCCCCCCTCCCCTCCCTGGATCTGCTGGTGCTGGCGGCGGCCAACGGCCTGATGCTGCAGGAGATGGCGCGCCTGTGGGGCTGCCCGTGGAGCGCGGAGCAGCTCAAGGCCGCCGCCATGGAACTGGGCAAGGCCTCCCTGTTGCTGGGGGTGGTGGAGTGGAGCAGCCAGGCCCTGCTGGCCGCTGCGCGTCTCCATGGCGCCACCTGGGTGGTGGGCGGGGCCATTCAGGCCCTGAGCGCGGCCTATCTGACGCGGGTGGTGAGCCATGCCATGGCCGATGTGCTGGCCCTCTCCGCCGGCGTCGAGGCCCCGGACCTGGAGCGGATCAAGCGGGAGGCTCCCCTGCTGGTGGCCCGGGCGGCCGAGGCGGAGAAGCTCGACTGGTCCCGCTTCCTGCAGCAGGGCTTTGCCTGGATCAGCCAGCAGCTGGGGCCAGCGTCTTCGCCATCGCTGGCCGCCCCGTCCCTGCCGCCGGCGGTGTGACGAACATTTCATGAACTCACTTCATGAATATTCATTGCGAATCCACCCGATTGCCTGAAGGTTCATTGCTGCCCGGTTCGGATTCCCTCGGGGTTACTTAATGTGAATCGACCTCCCTTGTGGAGGTATCACTGCCTATCCCTACCGTCTTACTTCCATGACCACTGCCATTCGCAGCGGCCGCTCGGAAAGCTGGGAAAGCTTCTGCGCCTGGGTCACCTCCACCAACAACCGCATCTATGTCGGTTGGTTCGGTGTGCTGATGATCCCTTGCCTGCTGGCCGCCACCATCTGCTACGTCGTCGCCTTCATCGCGGCCCCCGCCGTCGACATCGACGGCATCCGTGAGCCGGTCGCCGGCTCCCTGATGTACGGCAACAACATCATCTCCGGCGCCGTTGTCCCCTCCAGCAACGCCATCGGTCTGCACTTCTACCCCATCTGGGAAGCCGCCAGCCTCGACGAGTGGCTGTACAACGGTGGCCCCTACCAGCTGGTGGTCTTCCACTTCCTGATCGGCATCTCCGCCTACATGGGACGCCAGTGGGAGCTCTCCTACCGGCTGGGCATGCGCCCCTGGATCTGCGTCGCCTACTCGGCCCCCCTCTCGGCGGCCTTCGCGGTGTTCCTGATCTATCCCCTCGGCCAGGGCTCGTTCTCCGACGGCATGCCCCTCGGCATCAGCGGCACCTTCAACTTCATGCTGGTGTTCCAGGCCGAGCACAACATCCTGATGCACCCTTTCCACATGCTGGGTGTGGCCGGTGTGTTCGGCGGCTCCCTGTTCTCGGCCATGCACGGCTCCCTCGTCACCAGCTCCCTGGTGCGTGAGACCACCGAAAGTGAGTCGCAGAACTACGGCTACAAGTTCGGCCAGGAGGAAGAGACCTACAACATCGTGGCCGCCCACGGCTACTTCGGTCGCCTGATCTTCCAGTACGCCTCCTTCAACAACAGCCGCAGCCTCCACTTCTTCCTGGCCGCCTGGCCCGTGGTCGGCATCTGGTTCACGTCCCTGGGCATCAGCACCATGGCGTTCAACCTGAACGGCTTCAACTTCAACCAGTCCGTCCTCGACAGCCAGGGCCGGGTGGTGAACACCTGGGCCGACGTGCTCAACCGCGCCAACCTCGGTTTCGAGGTGATGCACGAGCGCAACGCCCACAACTTCCCCCTGGATCTGGCCACCGTGCAGTCCGTTCCCGTGGCCCTGCAGGCTCCGGCGATCGGCTGATCCCCGCGGCACCCGCGGTCGGCTCCGGCCCTCGGGCCGCTCTCCGATCCACCCCCCGCCCCCTCCGTCCCCTGCGGACGTCGAGGGGGCTTTTCCTTGGCGGCCATCCGGCCGTAGGGGACCCGCAGCGGCGGCCAGAATGTTCACTCCAAGCTTTCTGCTCGCCAACGGTCCCCATGCCCCAGCACCGCCATGACGGCCAGGGCCACCACGACAAGGCACCGCGGCTCCCTCTGAAGCGGGCCCTGGTGGCCGCCGCCCTGGTGCTTCCCCTGCTGGGCAGCGGCTGCACCCCCGGGCCCCGGAGCGGTGCCCCGTCCCCCACGCCGTCGATGACGGGGGCGGCCCCGGGGGCCAGCAACAGCGCCGGTGCTGCGGACCAGCGCCCCCTGGTGCTCACCACCTTCACGATCCTGGCGGACATGGCCCGCCAGGTGGCCGGCGATCGGGTGCGGGTGGAATCGATCACCCGGCTGGGGGCCGAGATCCATGGCTACGAGCCCACCCCCAGCGACCTGAAGCGGGCCTCGGGGGCCGACCTGGTCCTGGAGAACGGCTTCGGCCTGGAGCGCTGGGCCCAGCGCTTCTACGCCGGCCTCCCCGACGTGCCCCATGTGACCCTCACCGAGGGCATCACGCCCCTGCCGATCGCCGGGGACGCCTACCAGGGCAAGCCGAACCCCCACGCCTGGATGTCCCCCAGGCTGGCCAAGGTCTATGTGGAGAACATCCGCCGCGCCCTCACCCGGCTCGACCCCGCCGGCGCCGCCACCTTCCAGCGCAACGCCGCGCGCTACAGCGCCGAGCTGGACGCCCTCGACAGGGAGCTGCGGACCTCCCTGGCCCGGATCCCCCCCGGCCAGCGGGTGCTGGCCACCTGCGAGGGGGCCTTCTCCTACCTCGCCCGCGATTACGGCCTCACCGAGGCCTACCTGTGGCCGGTGAACGCCGAGTCCCAGGTCACCCCCCAGCGCATGGCCCGCCTGATCGCCCTGGTGAAGGAGCGCCGGGTGCCGGCGGTGTTCTGCGAGAGCACGGTCAGCGCCGAGCCGCAGCAGCAGGTGGCCAGGCAGTCGGGGGCCCGTTTCGGCGGGGTGTTCCACGTGGATTCCCTCTCCCTGCCGGACGGTCCGGCGCCCAATCTGCTGGAACTCCAGCGTCATAACGTGGAGACCCTGCAAGCGGGTCTGGCGGGGAGCTGAACCGATGCCCTCTCGCCCCACCCCCTGCGCCGGCAACGAGCGCATCGCCGTTCGCAATCTCTGCGTCGATTACCACGGGGTGGTGGCCGTCCATGAGGCGTCCCTGCATCTCGATGCCGGCACCATCTGCGCCCTGGTGGGGATGAACGGGGCCGGCAAATCCACCCTGTTCAAGGCCCTGATGGGCTTCGTGCGCCCCTCGGCCGGCAGCATCGCCATCAATGGCCTGCCCCTGCGCCAGGCCCGCCGGGCCCGGGCGGTCGCCTACGTCCCCCAGACCGAGAGCGTCGACTGGAACTTCCCGGTCAACGTCCAGGAGGTGGTGATGATGGGTCGCTACGGCAGCATGAATCTGCTGCGCCTCCCCCGTCCGGTCGACCGGGAGGCGGTGCGGGAGGCGCTCAAGCGGGTGGACCTGTGGCCGCTGCGCCACCGCCAGATCGGCGCCCTCTCGGGCGGCCAGCGCAAGCGGGCCTTCCTGGCGCGGGCCCTGGCCCAGGGCGCCTCGGTGATGCTGCTCGATGAGCCGTTCAACGGCGTCGACATCCGCACCGAGAAACTGATGATCGAGCTGTTCGAGCAGTTCCGCCGCGAGGGGCGCACCCTGATGATCTCCACCCACGACCTGGCCCACGTCACCAGCTTCTGCGACCAGGTGGTGCTGATCAACAAGACCGTGCTGGCCTACGGCGAGACCTCCTCGGTGTTCACCAGCGAAAACCTGGCCCTCACCTTCGGCGGCCTGCGGCTGGAGGGCGAGCCGGCCGGCGACGCCGACCCCCACCAGGCGCCATGACGGCCGTGCTCACCTGGCTGATCGAACCGCTCCAGCAGGAGTTCATGGTGCGGGCCCTGCTGGTCAGCATGCTCGTCTCCTGCGTCTGCGGCCTGCTCTCCTGCTACATGACGCTGAAGGGCTGGGCCCTGATGGGCGATGCGGTGTCCCATGCGGTGATGCCGGGCGTGGTGATCGCCTATGCCCTGAACCTGCCCTTCGCGGTGGGGGCCTTCGTCTTCGGCGTCGGCTCGGTGGCCCTGATCGGCTACATCAAGCAGATGACCCGGATCAAGGAGGACACGGTGATCGGGCTGGTGTTCACCGGCTTCTTCGCCCTCGGCCTGACGCTGATCTCCAAGGTGCGCAGCAGCATCGACCTCTCCCACATCCTGTTCGGCAACGTGCTGGGCATCAGCTCCTCCGACATCCTCCAGACGGTGGTGATCAGCGTGCTGGTGCTCACCGTGCTGCTGGTGCTGCGCAAGGACCTGATCCTGTTCTGCTTCGATCCCACCCACGCCCGCTCCATCGGCCTCCACACCGGCGTGCTGCACTACCTGCTGCTGTCGATGCTCTCCCTGGCGGCGGTGGCGGGCCTGCAGACCGTGGGCATCATCCTGGTGGTGGCGATGCTGGTCACCCCGGGGGCCACGGCTTACCTGCTCACCGATCGTTTCGACCGCATGGTGTGGCTCTCGATCCTCTCGGCCGTGATCTCCAGCGTGGCCGGGATCTACTGGAGCTACTGGATGGATGCCTCCACCGCCGGCTGCATCGTGCTGGTGCAGACGCTGCTGTTCCTGCTCTGCTTCCTGCTGGCGCCGCGCCATGGCCTGCTGGCCCAGCGGCGCCGTTCGCCACGGGCCTCCCGTTTCCCGTCCGCGTGAGCGAGCCGGCCACCGAACCTGCCACGGTCCCGGCGGCGGACCAGCGCTGGCCCTGGTGGCCCCTGCTGCCCCTCTACCCCTACGGCCGCCGCCGCACCCTGGTGCGGGAGCTGGTCGCCGGGCGTCTCTGGAGCTTCGAGCAGCTGCAGGGGGTCTGGTACGTGGCGGTGCCGATCCGCATGCTGGTGCTGCGGGTGCGGGAGGGGCTGCTGCTCTATGCCCCGGTGCCCCCCACCGCCGAGGTGCGCGCCCGCCTGCGGGACCTGGAAGAGCGCCACGGCCGGGTGTGCACCATCGTGCTGCCCACCGCGTCGGGGCTGGAGCACAAACTGCCGGTGCCGGCCATGGCCCGGGCCTTCCCGGACGCCCAGGTGTGGGTGGCGCCGAAGCAGTGGAGCTTCCCCCTGCCGCTGCCGCCCGCCTGGCTGGGGTTCCCCGCCCGTCGCACCCGGGAGCTGCTCAGCGATGGGGTGCCCCACGGCGACCAGCTCGACTGGCTGCCCCTGGGCCCCCTGGATCTGGGGCTGGGCACCTTCCTGGAGATCGCCTGCTTCGATCGGGCCAGCGGCAGCCTGCTGCTCACCGATGCCCTGGTGGCGATCCCGCCGGAGCCGCCGGCGGTGTTCGATCTCGATCCCACGCCGCTGCTGTTCCATGCCCGCGAGCGCGGTGACGAACCCTTGCGTGATGATCCCCAGCGGCGGCGCCGGGGCTGGTGGCGGCTGGTGCTGTTTGCCACCTACCTGCGCCCCAGGCCCCTGGTGATTCCCCCCCTGGGCGAGGTGCTGCGCCATTGCCTGGCCCCGGGCTGCCGTGACGCCCGGGCCCACTTCGGCTTCTACCCGTTCCGTTGGCAGCCCGGCTGGCAGGCCGACTTCGAGGCCCTGGCTCCGGGGGGCCGCAGCAGCCTGCAGGTGGCGGCGGTGCTGGAGCGGCTGGTGTTCCCCCGCCAGCGGGCCGCGCTGGTGGCCTGGATCCGTGTGCTGGCAGGGCTGAAGGACCTGCGCCGGGTGGTGCCAGCCCACCACGATGCCCCCGTCGCCAGCTCGGCCGAGGAGCTGGCCGCCCTGGCGGATCGGATCGAAACGGGGGACTGGGCCCCTGATCAGGGAGCCTGGGAAACCCTCGCCGGCATCGACCGCACCCTGGTGGGGTTGGGGCTGGTGCCGGGGGAAGGGGACGGCTGAGGCCTAGAGCTCCAGTTCACCGGGGTCGTCGTCAAGGCCCCCCTCGAAACCGCCGCTGCCGAGCATGGCCGTCTCCAGCTCCATGCGCTGCTCCATCTGGCGCAGGAAGTACCCGGTCATCATCGCCGAGGCCAGCAGGCCGGCGAGATTGTCGCGGCTGGCCTGGATCTTCACTTCGAACTGCTCGCCGGGGAGCATGCCCAGCAGACCCTGAACGTTGTGACGGATGATGTCCTGGATGTCGCCGGTGGCCGAGCGCGCCACCCTCTGCAGCACGTCCGGAGACTGTTCCTGCAGGTACTGAATCAGCGAATTGTCGCTGATCGCCTCGTTGTCGGCGGTCAGGAACTCCGGGTTGAACATTTCCCCTCCGGTGTGCTCTGCAACACGGCATGCACCCTAACGCAGGCTTTCAGGTGCTTTCTCCCCCGTGGGGAGGGGAGAACCCAACCGGTCCGAACCGGGCCGGAGGCCAGTAGCGCCAGATGGCGGTGCCGATCAGGTCGCTCTCCGGCAGGGGGCCCCAGAGGTGGGAATCCAGGCTGGCATTGCGGTTGTCCCCGAGCACCAGCACCTGGCCGGCGGGAACCAGCAGGGGCGCCAGGTCGTAGTCCATCGGTTCACGGGCCCAGTCCGGCTCGGCGGGGGAGCCGTTGCGCCAGAGACGGCCACCCTTCACCTCCACCCGATCGCCGGCCACCGCCACCACCCGCTTGATCAGGGCCGCACCGGGGTCATAGCCCGCCTGCTGCAGGGCGGCGGGCGGATGGAAGACGACGATGCGGCCAGGCTCCACCCCCGACCCGAAGCGGGGGCTGAGCTTCTCCACCAGGACCCGGTCCTGGAGCTGCAGGGTGGGCAGCATCGAGCCCGACGGGATCCAGCGGGGCTCCACCACCGTCCAGCGCAGCAGCAGGGCCACCAGCACCCAGAGCAGCAGGCGGAACAGCTGCGGCCCGAGGCCCCTGACGCCACCGGGAGGGGCCGACGGCGACGCCGGCGGCGTGGGGGTGGGCGTGGCGGGGCCGCTGCCCATGGCAAACCGTCCGTGAGGATGATTCCCCCATCCTGAACACCGGAGCGCCCCCCTTGGCCGGGTCCCCGACATCGCTGGCCAATGTGCGGGCGGCCCTGACGCTTTTGGGGGCGCTGCGCCGGGGCGGCCTGATCCATGGGGTGCTCTGCCCCGGCAGCCGGTCGGCCCCCCTGGCCGTGGCGGCCGCCCTGCTGGAGCCCGGGGGCCTGCGGCTGCACACCGCCATCGACGAGCGCTCCGCCGCCTTCTTCGCCCTCGGCCTGGGCCGGGCCAGCGGCCAGCCGGCGGCCGTGATCACCACCTCGGGCACGGCGGTGGCCAACCTGCTGCCCGCCGCCGTGGAGGCCGACTTCGGCTCGGTTCCCCTGCTGCTGCTCACGGCGGACCGACCGGCCAGGCTCAAGGGCTGCGGCGCGAACCAGAGCGTCAACCAGGAGGTGTTCCTGGTGGGCAGCTGCCGCTGGCTGGGCGAGGGCGACCCGGAGGGGTTGGCCGCCATGTCCCCCGCGGAACTGGACGCCCTGGCCGGCCAGGCCCTGGCCGCCGCCCGGGGCGATGGGGCCGGCCGCTCCGCCGGCCCGGTGCACCTCAACCTGCCGTTCGACGAACCCCTGCATGCGGACGGCACGGATCTGAGCCGGCTGGCCGCCGCGCTGGCCGGGGAGCCGCCGCCGCCCCCGGCGTCGGGGGCCCTGGCCACCCGCGTAGGCCGCCCGGCTTGCCCCGTGTCCC
>NZ_JAGQBM010000093.1:0-8173 GCF_024345635.1 Cyanobium sp. Lug-B | reverse complement strand
CTCGGCGATCCGCGGCACGTCCCGGCGCACATGGCTGCCGGGCAGGAGAAACAGGGGCACCAGCACCAGGGGGGCGGCGGCGCTGCCGCAGGGAACCGCCGGCGGCTCCCCCGCCGTCAGCGCCTCCAGCCCCACCGCAGCGCCGCGCCCCGCCTCCAGCTCCCTGGCCAGGGCCTGCAGTTCGGCGGGGATGGCGCCACCGGCACGGCCATGCACCACCAGCAGCAGGGGGCTTGCGATGATCCCGGGCATGCCCCTCACCCTAGGGATCACCGTAAGGAGGTCGCCGCGCATGTCGACGCCGAGCCCCGGGGGGGAATGGACGGCGCAGCGGCGGCTGGAGCGGGCGGAGGCGCTGGGGGCCGACCCGCGCCGCTTCCGCGAACTGATCGCCGCCCTGGGCAGCGGCGAACGCAGCGGCCGGGCCCTGAGCCGGGCCGAAGCCGGCGAAGCCCTCGATCTGCTGCTCGACGGGTGCTGCACGGACGCCCAGGCCGGCGCCTTCCTGATCGCCCATCGCCTGCGGCGCCCGGAGCCCCAGGAGCTGGCCGGCATGCTCGACAGCTACGCACGCCGCGGACCGCGGCTGGCGGCGAGCCCGCGCCGGGTGCTGAGTTTCGGGGTGCCCTTCGATGGCCGCAGCCGCTCGGCGCCGCTGCTGCCGCTGGTGGCCCTGCTGCTGGTGGCGGCGGGGGCCGGGGTGGTGCTGCACGGCGGCGATCCGATGCCGGTGAAGTACGGCCTCACCACGGCCGAAGCCCTGGCCGCCCTCGACCTCGACCGCCGCGGCCTCCCCTGGGACGCGGTGAACCGCCATTTCGCCGCCGAGGGGCTGGCCCTGCTCCACCAGCCGACCCACTTCCCGGCGGCGGAGCGGCTGGTGCCGCTGCGGGAGCAGATCGGCAAGCGCCCGCCGGTCGCCACCCTGGAACTGCTCTGGAGCTGCCACCCCGGACCCCACCTGCAGGTCAGCGGCTTCGTCCACGCCCCGACCGAGCGGCTGGCCGGCGAGGCCCTGGCCTCCACCGGCCAGGACGACCTGCTTCTGATCAAGGGGCTGGAGGGGGGCGTGGAGCTGCCCACCAACCGGGTGGCGATCGCCTCCCACCGGGTGGGGGGAGCGGCCGGTGGGGCGGAACGCCTGATCCTGCGGGCCCGCGACCACGGCCTCGGGGCGCCCGAGGTGCCGCTCGAAAGCCTGGCCCAGTGGCGGGACCAGGCCCGGGAGGCCCTGGCCGGCTCCGGACCGCTGCGGCCCGGACTGATCTGGAACGGCGGCTTCCTGCTCTGGCGCGCCGGGATCAGCGACAGCCTCCCGGCGGGGCTGACCCGGGCGGAACGGCTGCTGGAGGACGGGGCGGTGGAGCAGGGCCGCCGCCAGCTGGCCGACGGGTGACGGCGCGCTGACCATGGCACCGGCCCTCAGAGCAGGGGATACCCCCCGAGCAGGGCGCCGATCCGATCCAGCAGGTTGTTGATCAGCCGGCGCCCCTGGCGCTCCCCCTCCTCCCCCCAGCGCTCCCGACCGGCCCGCAGCTGCTCCACCCCGTCCGGGCCCAGGGCGAGGCGCACGTAGTCACCGTCCTCCTCGAGCCAGGTCTCCAGGGCGGCGTCCGTCACCTCCACGTGGAACTGGAGCCCGTGGGCGTGGTGCCCGATGCGGAACATCTGTTCGGTGCAGAGGGGCGTCGACCCCAGCAGGACGGCGGCGGCTGGGAGCCGGATCCGGTCCCCGTGCCAGTGCAGGGCCGGCAGGGCGGCGCCGAGCCCCGCCAGCACAGGCTCCTGATCCTCGGGCCGTGTCCAGGCCACCGGCTCCCAGCCCACTTCGTACGCCCGCACGGGCGGGTCCCCCGCCGTCAGTGGCACCACCTGCCCACCGGCGGCGAAGGCCAGCAGCTGGGCCCCCAGGCACAGCCCCACCACCGGGCGCTCGCACTCCAGGCACTCCCGCAGCAGGGCCACCTCCGCCTCCAGCCAGGGAAACGACGGCGATCCGATGTCACCCACCCCCATCGGTCCCCCCAGCACCAGCAGCGCCTGGCCGGGCCCGAGCCGGGGCATCGGCTCCCCCCGGTCGGGCCGGCACACCGTCACGTCCCAACCCCGGCGTCGGGCCTCCTCGCCGAAACGACCCGGACCTTCGCGCTCCAGGTGCTGGAGCACCACCAGATGGGACATGGGTGGGCAGGACGGCGATGGGAGCCCCAGCATGGGGGCGTCCGCCGCTCCGGGCCAGGTTCCATGGGCAGCGATCCCAGCCTCCGCCAGCTGCTGACGCTGGTGATCGGGTCGATCGGGCTGGGCTACCTGCTCTACGGCCGGAAGCAGGCCCATGCGGTGGCCCTGGGCTGCGGCGTGCTGCTGATGGTGGTTCCCTACGGCATCAGCCACCTGCCGGCCCTGGTGGCCATCGCCCTGCTGCTGATGGTGCTTCCATTTCTGCTGCACCGATTCCTCGTCTGAACCATGCCGACCCCGCAGGAGGTTCTGCGCTTCTGGTTCGAGGAGACGCCCCCCTCCGCCTGGTTCCGACCCGGTCCCGACCGCGACCGGACCGTGCGGGAACGGTTCGGGGCCCTCACCGACCAGGCCCTGGACGGCGGCCTGGCCCCCTGGGGGGAACACCCCGCCGAGGCCCTGGCCCTGCTGCTGGTGCTCGACCAGTTCCCGCGGCAGATCTGGCGCGACCAGGCCCGCGCCTTCGCCGGCGATGGTCAGGCCCTGGCCCTGACGCTGCGGGCCGTCGAGGCCGGCTGGGTGGCGGCGGAGCCGGCACCGGAACGGCGGCCGTTCTGGCTGATGCCCCTGATGCACAGCGAGGATCCGGCGGTGCAGGAGCTGGGCCTGCCCCTGTTCGAGCGCCACACCGACGCCCGCACAGCGGAGTTCGCCCGCCGCCACCAGGCGGTGATCGCCCGCTTCGGCCGCTTCCCCCACCGCAACCGGATCCTCGGGCGGCCGAGCCTCCCTGAGGAGGAGGCGTTCCTGCAGCAGCCCGGCTCCCGCTTCTGAGTCCCCGATGACCGATCCCTTCGATCCCGGCGACGCCCCGGCCGCCGGCACCACGGCCAACGCCGCAGAAACCGCCGACGCCGCTGCGACCCTGCGGGCCGCCGAGGCCACCGCCCACCGGCTGGCCGGCGAGCTGTTTCCCTGGGACCTCACCCGGGCCCTGGAGCTGGCCCTGCTCAAGACCTTCTGTGTGCCCTCCATCTCCGGCCTGCTGGCCCGCACCGGGGAATTCGAGCGCCGGCCCCGCAAGCGCTATGACGACACCGGTCTGATGGTGGCCGAACTGCTGCGCCATGGGCTGGACAGCCCGGCCGGGGCGGCGGTGATCGAGCGCATGAACCGCATCCACGGCCATTACGCGATCGGCAACGACGATTTCCTCTACGTGCTCTCCACCTTCGTGGCCGAGCCGATCCGCTGGCTGGCGCGCTACGGCTGGCGGCCCCTGACTCCCCTGGAGCAGGAGCACCTGTTCCGGTTCTGGCGCGGGGTGGGCGAGCGCATGGGGATCGTGGACCTGCCGGACTCCCTGGCCGACCTGCTGGTCCTGAACGAACGGGTGGAGCGGGAGGCCTTCGCCCCGGCGGCCACCAACCGGCGCATCGCCGACGCCACCCTGGCCATGCTCCTGGCCGACTGGCCCGCCCCCCTGCGCCCCGCCCTGCGCTGGGCACTGATGGGCCTGCTCGACCACCAGACCTGCGCGGCCCTGGGCTGGAGCAGGGCGCCCGAGGGGCTGCAGGCGCTGGTGCTGCAGGCCCTGCGGGCCCGCAGCCGGGCCGCCGCCCTGGTGGCCGGAGTCCGTGCCGGGCTGGGCAGGCCGACCCCCGCCCGCTTCTATTCCCAGCGCCCCACCCCGAGCTACGGCGCCACCTTCCACCTCGAGCAGCTGGGGCCGCCGCCGCTGCTGGACCAGCTGGCACCGCCCCCCTCCGAGGGTCCCTGAGCTCCCCGGCGCTGCCCGCCCCGCCGGCCCTGGCTAAGCAGGAGGTACCGCTGCCTTCCCGCCAGCCATGGCCGCCCCCTTCCAGTCCCCCCACTTCGCCGTCGTGCGCACGGAGGATGGCTGGATCCTCGAGGCCCGCGTCACCAAGGATCTCGACGGCGACTGGCTGCTGAGCCGCCACGAGCTGGAGGAGCTGCACGGGCTGCTGGAACGGGTGATCGCCCCCTGACCCGCCCCGCTCCCCCCGATCCGATGGTCCCGGACCAGGCGTCGACCGCCCAGGCCCCGGGCCGCCTGCTCAGCGTGCTGGGGGTGAGCTTCGGCATCGCCGGGGCGGTGGGGGGCACCATCGGCGCCGGCATCCTGCGCACGCCTGGCCTGGTGGCGGCCCAGCTGGGCAGCGGCCCGTGGGTGATGGCGGCCTGGCTGGCCGGCGGCCTCTACGCCCTGCTCGGCGCCAACGCCGTGGCGGAGCTGGGGGCCAGCCTGCCCCTGGCCGGCGGCTGGTACGTCTACGCCCGGCGCTGCTTCGGCGATGCCGCCGGCTTCACCGTGGGCTGGATGGACTGGATCGGCCACTGCACCGGCATCGCCTGGGTGGCGGTCACGATCGGCGAGTACGCGGCCTTCCTGCTGCCGGGACTGGCGCCGCACGGAAAGCTGGTGGGGCTGGCGGTGCTGCTGCTCTTCACCCTGATCCAGCTACTGGGGGTGGAGGCCGGCAGCGGCAGCCAGAAGCTGCTGAGCCTGGCCAAGGCGGTCGCCTTCCTGGCGGTGGTGGCGGCCTGTTTCCTGCTGGGCGGCCCCGCCACCCGGGCCACGGCCGCCGCCGCGATCCCCACCACCGCGGCGGTGCTGGCCACCCCGGTGGGCTGGACGGGCCTGGCCGTGGCGCTGGTGTTCTCCCTGCAGGCGATCGTCACCACCTACGACGGCTGGCACAGCCCCATCTACTTCTCGGAGGAGTTCAGCGAACCCCAGGAGGACCTGCCCCGCTCCCTGATCGGCGGCGTGCTGGCGGTGATCGGCCTCTACACCCTGTTCAACCTGGCCCTGCTGCGGGTGCTGCCGCTGCCGGCGATCGCCGTCTCCAGCCTGCCGGTGGCCGACGCGGCCGCCCTGCTGTTCGGCGCCTTCGGCGGCCAGGCGATCACCGTGCTGGCGCTGCTGTCCCTGGCAGGGCTGATCAACGCCTCGATCATGGGCGCCCCGCGCATCCTCTACGGCCTCAGCCGCGACCGCCTGTTCAGCCCCCTGGTCGACCGCGTGAACCGGGGCGGCACCCCCACCGTGGCCCTGGTGCTCACCAGCCTGGCGTCGGCCCTGCTGGTGCTCGGCGGCGACTTCACCATCCTGCTGGGGCTGGCGGCCTTCCTGTACGTGAGCCTCTACCTGGTGGGGATCGTCTGCCTGTTCGTGCTGCGGGCGCGGGAGCCGGAACGGCCGCGGCCCTACCGGGCCTGGGGCCACCCCTGGAGCACCGCCATCGTGCTGATCGGATCGGTGGCGTTCCTGGTCGGCGCCCTGCGCAACGACACCGCCAACAGCGGCTGGGCCCTGCTGCTGATCGGGGTGGCCGTGCCGGTGTTCCAGGCCACCCGGGCCCTGACGCCGGCCGAGGCGCCATGACCTCCCGGTGGCCGCCGGCCTGGTGGGACGGCGCCCTGGCGGGGGAGATCCTGCAGCGCAGCGGTGAGCACCTGCTACTGGTGGGCAGCGCCATCGGCCTGGCCCTGGCGATCAGCCTGCCGCTGGGGCTCTGGATCAGCCGCCGGCCCCGCTGGGCCGGGCCGGTGCTGGCGCTGGCCAGCACGGTGCAGACGGTGCCGAGCCTGGCGATCTTCGGCCTGCTGCTGACCGTGCCGCTGCTGGGGGGCATCGGCACCACCCCGGCGATCGTGGCCCTCACCCTCTACGCCCTGTTGCCCCTGCTGCGGGGGCTGGTCACGGGCCTGGCCCAGGTGCCCCCGGGGCTGAAGCAGGCGGGCAGTGCCCTGGGGCTCAGCGACCGCCAGGTGCTGCTGCGGGTGGAGCTGCCCCTGGCCCTGCCCACCCTGATGGCGGGCCTCCGCGTGGCCACGGTGATCGGCGTGGGGGTGGCCACCATCGCCGCCGCCATCGGCGCCGGTGGCCTGGGGGTGTTCATCTTCCGGGGCATCGCCACGGTGAACAACGGCCTGATCCTGGCGGGGGCCCTGCCGGCCGCCGCCATCGCCCTGCTCGCCGATGGCGGCCTGGGGTGGCTGGAACGGCGGCTGGCCCGGCGCCCCAGCGGCGGCACCAACGCCCCCGGCCGGCGACGGGTGCTGCGGCTCGCCTGGGGCCTGGCGGGCCTGGCCCTGGGGGCCGTGCTGGCCCTGAAACTGCTGCCGCCCGCCGGCGGCGGCACGGTGCGGATCGGCAGCAAGAGCTTCACCGAGCAGCTGATCCTGGGGGAACTGCTGGCCCAGCAGATCGAGGCCGCCACGCCACTGACGGTGCGGCGCGACTTCGGCCTGGGGGGCACCGGCCTCATCCACGCCGCCGTGCGCAGCGGCCGCATCGACGGCTACGTGGAGTACACCGGCACCGCCTGGACCACGCTTCTTGACCAGCCGCCGCCGCCACCGGAGACGCCCGATCCGGCGGAGCGGGTGTTCGAGCAGACGCGCCGGCTCTACGCCGAGCGCTTCGGGCTCACCGTGTTCCCCTCCCTGGGCTTCGAGAACAGCTTCGCGATCCTGGTGCGCCGCGCCGAGGCCAGGCGGCTGGGGATCGCCACGATCAGCGAGGCGGCCCCCCACACCCCCGGCTGGCGGGCGGGCTTCGGCTACGAATTCCTCAACCGGCCCGATGGCTTCGCCGGCCTGGCGCGGCGCTACGGGCTGCGCTTCGCCCGGCCCCCCGAGGCCATGGATCTGGGCCTCACCTACCGGGCCCTGGCCGAGGGCCGCGTCGACCTGATCGCCGGTGACACCACCAACGGACTGATCCCCGCCCTCGACCTGCAGCAGCTGCGGGACGACCGGCATTACTTCCCCCCCTACGACGCGGTGCCCGTGTTCCACACCGCGACCCTGCAACGGCGCCCGGAGCTGGTGCCCGTGATCCAGGGGCTGGCCGGCCGGATCTCCGCCGCCACCATGCAGCGCCTCAATGCCCAGGTCGACCTCGACGGCCTGGACGTGGCCGAGGTGGTGCGCCGCTGGCGGCTTCAGGAGGCGGGGGCCGAGGGCGCTTCCTGACCATGGCCGGCGGCGGGTCCGGGGCGCCGGAACACCAGCACCGGCAGCTCGGTGTGGGTCAGCACCCGCTGGGTCTCGCTGCCCAGCAGCAGCCCGGCGAGGCCGCGGCGGCCGTGGGAAGCCATGAAGATCAGGTCGCAGCCATGGCGAGTGGCGGCCTCGATGATCGCCTCGTAGACGACCGGATGCTCACCGACGGCGGTGTCGCAGGGGACCCCGGCCTCCTCGGCCAGGGCCCTGGCCCGCCCCAGCAGCTCGTCGGCATAGCTTCGCTCCGCCTGGCTGAACTGCTCCACCACGGCCGGGTCCAGCAGCACCGGATCGCCGTAGAGGGAGCCCTGGGGTGGCATCGCCAGGTTGGCGAGCACGTGCAGGAAGGTGATGGTCGCCCCGGAGTCGCGGGCGAAGCTCACCGCCCGGCGGATCGTGCCGTCGGAGAGATCGGAGCCATCGGTGGGCACCAGCAGGTGACGGAACATCGGCCTCGCCTCAAGCGCGCTGGGGTGCGGTCATGATCGCCCGGCCGCCAGCCGCCGCTCCACCCGCCGCGCCACCTCGGGGGCCAGGCGGCAGCGATCCAGGGCGGCCAGGTCCTGGCCTCCCCCGGGCAGACGGGCCAGCAGGTCCACGGCCGTGGCGGCCAGGGTCGGGTCCAGATCCCCCACCAGAGCGATGAGCACCTGCCGCAGGGGGAGCAGCGGCCAGGCCCCGAGCCCCACGGCCAGGCCCTCCAGGGCGGCCCGCCGCTGCTGCTGCGGTAACGGCGCCAGCACCCGTTCCCGCAGCAGCGGGAAATCGTCCGGGTGCCGCTGATGGCCCAGCAGGGGCAGCAGCAGCGCGGCCGGCGCCCCTGCGGCGGAGCCCCTGCCGGGGACGTCGGCGATCGGTGCCAGGGCCTGCCGCAGCAGGGTCCGGCAGCGGGGGTGGCGGTGGCGGCCGATCACCGCCAGCAGGGCCGGGTTGGCGGCGGGCTCGGCCAGCCACAAGG
>NZ_JAGQBM010000092.1:0-8497 GCF_024345635.1 Cyanobium sp. Lug-B | reverse complement strand
GCAGCAGACCGCCGGGCCGCTGGTCGGCGGCAGCCGGCAGCGGCAGCCCCAGCCAGCGCTCCAGGGCGTCCGGGGCCGCCTGCACCAGGGCGGCCCCGGTGCCCAGCCGCCGCAGCCCCTCCTGGAAGCCGGGCTGGCCGGCCTGGTTGAGCTCATCGATCTGGGACACGTCGAGGGCCTGCTCCAGCACCCCCCGTCCCGAGGCGATCAGGACGAGGTCGTCATCCACCAGGGCCGTGGCCAGGGGCATCGGCGTCCGGCCCAGCAGGGCCCCCCGGCCGCTGATCAGCCCCAGGCCCCGGTAGGTGCTGATCTGGAGATCCGTGCCCGCCAGGCTGCGGGTCTGCCAGAAACGCTGCAGAAAGCGGCGGGCGCCGCCGTCGTCCCGGCTACCCAGCACCAGCAGCCAGCCCCCCCGGCGGGTCGACCCCGCCGCGCCGCCGGCATCCGCCTCGAACAGGGCCAGACCCACCGGTGCCGCCAGCCAGGAGCTCAGCTCCGTCCCGTAGTCGAGACCGGCCGCGGCGAAGGCCCCGTCGCGCAGCCGGCCGACCGCCTCCGCCGCCTGGCGTCGCTGGCGGGGCGGGGCGACGGCCCGGGCGTAGTCGAGGGGCTGCTCGCCGTCGGTGAACAGGTGGAGGCTGAAGGGGGCGTCCCGGGGCACGAACTGGGCCGCCCGCGGCACCTCCAGCGGCAGCCGCTGGAGACGCAGGGCACTGCGCTGCCACACCAGCCACCAGCCACCGAGCCCCAGACCGAACACCACCAGCACCAGGGCCAGCAGCACCGCCAGGAATGGGCGGGCCTTCATGCGTTCTCAGCAGGATGGGACCATCCTGACGCCACCCCCCCTCCGACGCCCGCCATGGACGAGCCGACCCCTCCGGCCCCCCCCCGCAGCCTCTCCGCCATGGAGCTGCAGCGGCGCCTGGCGGAGGGGGAACCGCTCCGGATCGTGGACGTGCGGGAGGACCGGGAGCTCGAGGAGGCACGCCTGCCCCACCCGGTGGTGCATCTGCCCCTGAGCCGCTCCGGCGAATGGATCCCGGAGCTGGAGACCCTGCTCGACCGGCAACAGCCGGTGGTGGTGCTGTGCCATGCCGGCATCCGCAGCTGGCACTTCGCCTGCTGGCTGATGCAGGAGCAGGGCTACGGCGAGGTCTGGAACCTGCAGGGGGGTATCGACGCCTGGAGCCGGGAGGTGGATCCCCGGGTTCCCCGTTACTGAACCCCCTTCCACGGCGGAGGGCGGGTCCGTCGCACCTAGGATGAAGGTTCTGTTTAGCTTTTCAACTTTTCCCCCCATTCCTTGGACACGCTGCCGCGCCGACAACAGGAGGTCCTCCAGGCCACGGTGCGGCACTACGTGGACACCGTCGAACCCGTGGGCAGCCACACGCTGGTCCGGCGTTTCGGGCTGCCGGCCAGCCCCGCCACGGTGCGGACGGCCATGGGGGCCCTGGAGCAGCGCGGCCTGCTGACCCAGCCCCACACGTCCGCCGGCCGGATCCCCAGCCAGCGCGGCTACCGCCTTTACGTCGATCAGCTGCTGCCGGCCCCGGGGGCCGCCGCCCTGCAGCTGGAGCGCGAGCTGGCCGGCATCAGCCTGCAGTGGGCCGCCCTCGATGATCTGCTGCTGCACCTGGCCCGCCGCCTGGCCGATCTCACCGGCCTGCTCAGCCTGATCACCCGCCCCCAGCGGCCCAGCCCCCTGCTGCAGGCGGTGCGGCTCGTGCCCAGCGGCGACCGGCTGCTGGTGTTCCTCGTCCAGGGGCCCGATTTCAGCACCAGCCTCAACCTGCGCCTGGGCGCCGGGCTGGAGGAGGAGCTGCCGATCCTGGAGCGCTGGAGCAACCAGCAGCTCAGGGCCGGCGGCGACGGCCGCATCCCCTGGGAACGGCTGCCGGCGGAGCTGCGCCGCAGCGGCGGACTGCTGCGCCAGGCCCTCGACAGCCACGGCCGCATCCGCAGCGAGGAGCTCGATGCTGTGGTGGCCGCCGGCCTGGGCGGGCTGCTGGCCCAGCCCGAATTCCGCCACAGTTCCAGCCTGCTGCCCGTGGTGCAGCTGGTGGAGCATGGCCCCCGTGCCCTGCTGGGTATCACCGGCCCCCAGGCCCCGGTCGCGACCGAAGCGATCTGGATCGGCACCGAGCATCCCCACGCGGCCCTCGGCCAGTGCTCGGTGGTGCAGGCCACCTACCGCACGGGACACGGCGGCCGCGGCCAGGTGGGCCTGGTGGGTCCGATGCGGATGGCCTACGCCACCGCCCGCGCCGCGGTTCAGTCGGTGGCCTCGATCCTGGAGAGGCTGCTCAGCTGATGACCTATTGCCTCGGCTTCCTGCTCCACAGCGGCCTCGTGTTCGCCTCCGACTCCCGCACCAACGCGGGGGTGGACTACATCTCGAGTTACAGCAAGATGCACGTGCTGGCGCCGGCCCCTGACCGGCTGTTCGTGCTCATGGCGGCCGGCAACCTGGGCACCACCCAGGCGGTGCTCAACCGGATCCGCCGTGACATCGAGAACCATGGCGCCGGCCCCAGCCCCCAGTGGACCCGCCAGGACGACCCCCCCGCCGGGCCGAGCATGCTCACCGCCCGCTACCTGTTCGAGGTGGCCGACTACATCGGGCGGCTCAACGTGATGGTGCAGAAGGAGTTCAATCCCAACCTGCGCCAGGCGGGTGCCAGCGGCGAGGCCAGCTTCATCCTCGGCGGCCAGATCGCGGGCCAGCCCCACGGGCTCTACATGATCTATCCCCAGGGGAACGCGATCATGGCCACCGATGACACGCCCTTCCTGCAGATCGGCGAAACCAAGTACGGCAAGCCTCCCCTCGATTACATCGGCCGCCCCGACCTCTCCCTGGAGGATGCGGCGCGGCTCTGCCTGGTGTCGGAGATCGTCACAAGGCGCTCCAATCTCACCGTGGGGCCGCCCTTCGAGATCGCCCTGTTGCCCCGCGATGCCTTCAAGGTGACCCGGCACCTGAAGCTGGAGAAGGACGCTCCCGAGATCCAGCACACCATGGACGTCTGGGCCCGCCACATGCAGGAGGGGCTCAACAAGCTGCCGCGTTTCCCCTGGGAGCACGACCCCCTCTGAGGGCCCCAGGGAGGACCTACCCCGCCAGCCCGTCGCCCAGCTTTTCCGCCACCGTGTTGACGTCCTTGTCGCCGCGGCCGGAGAGATTGAGCACCACTTCGGTGCCGGGGGCCAGGGTGGGGCAGAGGGACTCCAGCCAGGCGAAGGCGTGGGCCGTCTCCAGCGCCGGGATGATGCCCTCCAGTTCGCTCACCCGCTGCAGGGCCTCCAGGGCCTGGGCATCGGTGACGGCGGCGTACTCGGCCCGGCCGATCTGGCGCAGGTAGCTGTGCTCCGGACCGACGCCTGGGTAGTCGAGGCCGGCGCTGATCGAGTGGGCCTCCTGCACCTGGCCCTCGTCGTCCTGCAGCAGCAGGCTCATGGCACCGTGCAGCACCCCCACCCGGCCCTCGGTGATGGTGGCGGCGTGGCGGCCGGTGGCGACACCCTCGCCGGCCGCCTCGACCCCGATCAGGCGCACGGAGGCGTCCTCGACGAAGGGATGGAAGAGCCCCATGGCGTTGGAGCCGCCGCCCACGCAGGCGATCAGCACATCCGGCAGCCGGCCGAAGGCCTCCAGGCACTGGCTCCGGGCCTCCTGGCCGATCACGGCGTGGAAATCCCGCACCAGCATCGGGTAGGGGTGCGGGCCGGCCACCGAGCCGAGGATGTAGTGGGTGCTCTCCACGTTGGTGACCCAGTCGCGGATGGCTTCGCTGGTGGCGTCCTTGAGGGTGGCGGTGCCGGCGGTGACGGGCTGGACTGTGGCCCCCAGCAGCCGCATCCGGAACACGTTCAGGGCCTGGCGGCGCATGTCCTCGGCGCCCATGTAGATGACGCACTCCAGGCCGAAACGGGCACAGACCGTGGCCGTGGCGACACCATGCTGGCCGGCGCCGGTTTCGGCGATGATCCGCTTCTTGCCCATCCGCAGCGCCAGCAGGGCCTGGCCCAGGGCGTTGTTGATCTTGTGGGCGCCGGTGTGGTTGAGGTCCTCCCGCTTCAGCCACAGGCGCGGACCACCCTCAGGCCGCTGGTAGTGGGCCGTGAGCCGTTCGGCCTCATACAGGGGGGTGGGCCGGCCCACGTAGGTGCGCAGCAGGTGATCCAGCCGGGCGGTGAAAGCGGGATCGGCCCAGGCCTCGGCCGCGGCCGCCTCCAGTTCCGCCAGGGCGGGCATCAGCGTTTCCGGGACGTACTGCCCGCCGAAGGGGCCGAAACGGCCCAGGCCATCCGGGCGGACCGACGGCTGCAGCTCGGCAGGATCGGCGCTGCGGGTTGGGGCGGTGCTGGTCACCGGCGCTGCGCAAGGGGAGATAATTCACCTTAGGGAGCCGCCACCCGGGGCGGCAGCGGCGGAGGGGCCATCCGGACGCCACCGGAGAACCCCGCACCGGAACGGCTGCCGACCGAGTCGCCCACGAACGCCACAGATGCTTCCCGCCGACTATCTGACCTCCCTGCCTCTGGCGGAACGCCTGTATCGACAGCAGCCGGAACTGGCCGGCCGGATCTACTCGGGCCCCGTGCTCGAGTTCCTGCGGGATGGGGTGGTGATCTTTCCGCAGGTGCTGGACCCGGAGCTCCTCGACCGGATGGACCGCGACCTCGAGGCCCTGCCGGCTCTGGCCCGCACCTCGCTGCTGCACGGGATGATCGGCATCGACGGCAAGGCGGAGCACTACGAGGCCCGGGTCCTGCGCAATCTGTCGCTGCTCGGCATCACCGATCTCCGCGATGCCGGCCCGGGGCTGAAGCTCAACGACCTGCACCGTTACTTCGAGGCGGCCCGCTCGCTGGCCTTCGCCGATCCCATCATCCATTTCCTCGATGAACTCTTCGGTTCGGCGCCGGGGCTGATCCAGACGCTCACCTTCTGGAAGAGCAGCGAGCAGTCCCTCCACCAGGACTTCTCCTACGTGCACCACCACAACCGCCTGGGCCACCTGGCCGCCGCCTGGATCCCCCTGGAGGACATCAGCGATCGGGCCGGACCGCTCGTCTACTACAAGGGCTCCCATCGGCTGGAGGCCGATCAGTTCTACGACTGGAACGGGGGCGGCATCCTCGCCAGCCGCGACGGCGATCCCCGCAGGGCGGCGGGTTACGGGCCGTACCTGCAGGCCCTGATCGACGCCCAGGGCTGGACCCCGAGCATCTACCTGCCCCGCCGGGGCGATGTGCTGATCTGGCACGGGGCCCTGATCCACGGCGGCACCCCGATGCGCGATCCCAGCCTCACCCGCCGGTCCTACGTCTGCCACTACACGGCCGCCGCCGGCCACAAGGCCCTGGCCCGGCACCGCGTCGGGGATGGCTACGACTTCTCCGACCCCCCCACCCTGCCCGAGACGATGCGCCCCAGGTCGCTGCCCTCCCGGCTGGTGGCCGCCACCGGCCGCCGCTTCAGGCGGCTGATCGCGGGAGGGCCCACCGATGCCTAAGGGGGGCTGGCGGGAGTTCAGCGGGCCGGACAGCCTGCAGCGGCCGGAGGCCGCCCCGGCCACGACGCCCCGGGCACTGCAGAAGGTGAGGGTGCAGCGCACCAAGGCGGGCAAGGGGGGAAAGCTGGTCACCGCCATCACCGGGCTGGAGGCGTCCGAGGCCGAGCTGCGCCTGCTGCTCAAGCGGCTGAAGGCCAGCGCCGGCACCGGTGGCACCCTCAAGGACGGGGTGATCGAACTGCAGGGGGACCACGTGGCGGCGGCTCTGGCCGCCCTGGAGAAGGACGGCTACCGACCGAAGCAGGCGGGGGGGTAGGGGAGAATGCGCCCCGAAGCCACCGCCCCGTTTCCGTGTCCGAGATGACCTCGCCGGCCAAGGCCACCAACATCGTCTGGCACCACTCCACCGTGACCCGGGCCGCCCGGGCCCACCAGCGGGGCCACCGCAGCGCCATCCTCTGGTTCACGGGCCTGTCGGGGGCAGGCAAGAGCACCCTGGCCAATGCGGTGAATTCGGCCCTGTTCGAGCAGGGGCTGGCCTGCTACGTGCTCGATGGCGACAACGTCCGCCACGGGCTGTGCAGCGATCTGGGCTTCTCGGACGCCGACCGGGAGGAGAACATCCGCCGCATCGGTGAGGTGGCCAAGCTGTTCCTGGATGCCGGCGTGGTGGTGCTCACCGCCTTCGTCTCCCCCTTCCGCGCCGACCGTCAGCGGGCCCGGGAGCTGGTGGAGGCGGGTGATTTCCTCGAGATCCACTGCGCCGCCGACCTGGCGGTCTGCGAACAGCGGGACACCAAGGGGCTCTACGCCAAGGCCAGGGCCGGCGAGATCAAGGAGTTCACCGGCATCTCCAGCCCCTATGAGGCCCCGGAGGCCCCCGAGCTGCGGGTGGCCACCGGCGAGCAGGGCCTCGAGGATTCGGTGGCCCAGGTGATGGCGGAACTGGAGCGCCGCGGCATCATTCCGGCTCCGGCGGAGGCCTGAGGGGTTCGGCGCGCAGGCGCAGCGCCCAGGCATCGAGGAAGGTCTTGGCGCAGCTGGCCACCGGCACCGCCAGCAGCAGGCCCAGTAGTTCCCCCAGCCCCATCAGCGCCCCCAGCCGGGCGCCGATCGGCAGGCTGATCAGCAGCCAGGCCGGCTGCAGCCCCACGATCGACCCCATCAGCCGCGGCTGGATCACCTGGTCGACCACCTGGCCGACGCTGATCGCCACCGCCAGCACCTCCAGGCCGGTGCGCGGATCCTCGAGGGCCAGCAGCACGCTCACCCCCACGATGGTGAGGGCACTGGCGTAGGGGATCAAGGTGGTGAAGCCGATCGCCACCGCGAACAGCACGCCGTAGGGAATCCCCAGCAGGGTGAACACCAGGCACTGGGCGCCGCTGAGGATCAGGGCCAGCACCACCTGGCCGGCGAAGTAGCCCCGGAAGGTGCGATCCAGGGTGCTGAGCACCAGGGCGCGGGTGCCGGAGGGAAGCCATTCCGCCAAGCCCCTGGCGATGCCTTCGCCCCCCAGCAGCAGGAACACCGCCAGCACCAGCACGATCACCGTGTTGACGGTGATGCTCACGGTGGCCCCCAGGATCCCCAGCACCTGCTGGCTCAGCTGGGAGGCGATCTTGCTGGTGCGGGTGATCAGATCGCTGCTCAGGCCGCCGAAATCGGTGGGCAGCCCCCGCTCGGTGGCCCAGCTCTGCAGCTGCCCCAGCAGGGTTTCCCCCTCCGCCAGCCAGCCCGGGAGGGCGAGCACCAGGTCGCCGAGCTGCTCCACCAGGCGCGGCACCAGCACCAGGGCCGCCAGCACCACCGCCGAGAGGCTCAGGCCCAGCACCAGCAGCAGGGCCAGGGCCCGCGGCAGCCCCCGCTGGATCAGCCAGCGGCTGGGGATGTCGAGCAGGAAGGCCAGCAGGGCCGCCGTCAGGAACAGGGCCGGGAACGGCGCCAGGGGCACCAGCAGCTGGCGCAGCACCCAGAGGTTGAGCACCAGCAGGGGCAGGGCCAGGGAGAACCGCAGCCAGGGGGGCAGGACCAGCCGCTCGAGCATCAGCGGGAGCGGGGCCTGGCCCCGGAGGATCGACGATCGCCGACCAGCTTGGCCTGCCGGACCGGCACCAGCCAGGGAAGAGGGGCCCGGGTCCTCATCCCCGGTCCATCTGCTCCAGGTAGGCGGCGCTGCCCAGGGCCTGGAGGCGCGCATCCTTGGCCACCACCTGGTCGTGCAGGCCCCGGCGGTAGGCCTCGAGGGCCAGCGCGAGCACCGGATCGGAGATCGCCAGCATCGCCGCCGCCAGCAGGCCGGCGTTGAGGCCGCCGCCGATCGCCACCGTGGCCACGGGGATTCCCGCCGGCATCTGCACGATCGAATGGAGGGAGTCGACCCCGGAGAGGGCCTGGCTGCGCACGGGCACGCCGATCACCGGGAGCATGGAGAAGGCCGCCACCATGCCGGGCAGGTGGGCGGCGCCGCCCGCCCCGGCGATGATCACCCGCACTCCCCGGGACGCGGCCGCCTCGGCGAAGGCCGCCATCTCCCGCGGGGTGCGGTGGGCCGAGAGCACCCGCACCTCGCTGGCCACCCCCAGCTGCTCCAGGATCCGCACGGCCGGCTCCAGGGTCGGCAGGTCGGAATCGCTGCCCATGACGATCGCCACCCGGGGCGCTGGGGCGTCGGCGGACGGGGCGGACTCGGGATCCATGGAGCGGGGGCGGCGAGGATGGCATTGTCCCGTCCCGCCGCTGCCCGGATGCGCTGGCTGACCAACCTGCGACTGGCGGGCGATGACCCGGCCCGGGCCGAGGCGGGCTGGCGCTGGCGGGTCGGTGTCGACGACGGCGGCAGGATCGCCCGGGTGCGGCCGACGCCGCCGGGCAGCCGGGCCGCCGGCGAGGACTGGGACGGCGACTGGCTGTCCCCGGGGGGGGTGGACCTGCAGATCAACGGCGGGCGGGGTCTGGCCTTTCCCGAA
>NZ_JAGQBM010000091.1:0-8874 GCF_024345635.1 Cyanobium sp. Lug-B | reverse complement strand
GGGCCGGGGGGCGGCGATCAGCTCCTGGCCCCAGGCCTGGGCCAGCGGCGCCGCCAGCGCCAGGCCCAGGGCCGGGGCCAGGCAGTGTCGGAGCTGACGCCGGATCACGGCTGGTGTGTCCCGGGGGGCGGACCCAGGGACGGGGCCGATGGCGCGGCGGCTGGCGGGAGGGGTGGCGTCGGGGTGGCGGGTGACGTGGCGGTGGCGGTGCGGGCCTGCATCAGATCGTGCAGACCCAGGCTGGTGCGGGCCAGACAGCCGATCGAGAAGCAGATCGCCGCACTGCCGAACAGGCCCAGCTGCGCCTCGCGGGTCTCGCCCTGAAGGCGCGTCATCGCCAGCAGCACCACCCCGGCGGCCAGCCAGGGCAGGGTGACGACCAGGCCGAGCTGGGAGCGGGTCATCGCCATCAGCGCAGGCCCAGCTCCCGGCGCAGCTGCTGCTCCAGCTGGCGCACGGCGCCGACGCGCGCCATGGCCCAGGAGAGCTGGCAGACGCAACCGATCGAGAAGCAGATCGCGGCGTTGCCGAACAGCCCCCAGGCGTGGCTGTGCAGGTTGAAGTCCTCCGCCAGCAGGAGCCGCAGCGCCAGGATCACCAGCAGGCCGGCCACCACCCAGGGGCCATACACCCAGCCGACGAAGAACTGGTCGACGAACAGCCGTCGCGGCGGCGGGGCCATGACACCGGGATCCAGGGTTTCAAGTCTGCCGCAGCAACGCCCTCAGGACGACCGTCGCCGCAGGGCCCGCAGCAGCGTCTCGAACACCTCCGGCAGGGGCGCCTCGCACACCAGCCGCTCGCCGCTGATCGGGTGGTCGAGGGCCAGCCGCACCGCGTGCAGGGCCTGGCCGGGAAGCGCCACCGGCAGCTTGCGGCAGCGGCCGTAGGTGGCATCCCCCACGATCGGGTGGCCCGTGTGGGCGCAGTGCACCCGGATCTGGTGGGTGCGCCCCGTGTCGAGCTTGAAGCGCAGCAGGGCGTAGTCGCCCAGGGGCTCGATCAGGCGCCAGTGGGTGCAGGCATGGCGTCCGGTGGTGTCGGTCACCACGGCGTACTTCTTGCGGTCCACCGGATGGCGGCCGATGGCCGCCACGATCGTGCCGCTCTCGGCCGCCGGCCGGCCGTGCACCACCGCCAGATACTCCCGCGAGGCGATGCGCTTCTGGATCTGCACCTGCAGCTTCACCAGCGCCTCCTGGCTCTTGGCGACCACGATGCAGCCGGTGGTGTCCTTGTCGAGGCGGTGCACGATGCCCGGCCGCATCTCGCCGCCGATGCCCGGCAGGTCGGGGCAGTGGTGCAGCAGGCCGTTCACCAGGGTGCCGTCCTTGTTGCCGGGGGCCGGGTGGACCGTGAGTCCGGCGGGCTTGTTGATCACGATCAGATGCTCGTCCTCGAACAGCACATCCAGCGCCATCGGCTGGGGGACCAGGTAGGGCAGGGGCTCCGGCGGCGGCATCCACAGCTCCACCGTGTCGTCGGTGCGCAGGGGCGTCTTGGCCCGGCCCGTGACCCCATTGACCCGCACGTAGCCCGCATCGATGAACTTCTGGATCCGGGCCCGGCTCTGCTCGGGCCGCTGGGACACCAGCCAGCGATCCAGCCGCATCGGCAGCGGCTTCGGATAATGGAGCCTCAGCAGCTCCCCTTCGCCTTCCCCGAAGGCGCCCATCAGCTGGAGGGCGGCTCCTGGGCAGGCCGCTCGGGGGGCGGCCCCGGGGGCGGCAGTTCCAGGGCGATCGGCCCCAGCAGGGAGCGGCGGAAATCATCCAGCAGCCGCTGGGCCATGCGGGGGGTGTCACCGCTGGTGTGGCGGGCCGCCGCCGCCGCGAGCCAGGCTTCGGCATCGGGGATCGGTCGCTCGGGATCCGCTCCGGGCAACGGCGGCACCGCCACCCCGTAGCGGCGCTCCAGCAGTCCCGGCGCCACGCCGGCCGCCGCCACCGGCTCCAGCTGGGCCAGCAGGCGCAGGAAGGCCTGGGCCACCGCCTCGCCGTCGTAGGAGGCCTGGCCGATGTCGTCGCAGAGGGCCAGCCGCAGCCCGGCCAGCTGGTCATCGAGGCGGGGGGGCAGCACGCCGGGGGCGTCGAGCAGATCGAGGTCCTGACCCAGCCGCACCCAGCGCAGGCTGCGGGTGACCCCGGCGCGGCGGGCGCTCTCCACCACCTTCTGGCGCACCAGCCGGTTGATCAGCGCCGACTTGCCCACATTGGGGAAGCCGAGCATCAGGGCCCGCACGGGGCGCGGCTTCATGCCCCGGCCGGCACGGCGGGCGTTGAGCGCCTCGCCGGCCCGGATCGCCGCCGACTGCAGCTGCTTGACGCCGGTGCCCACCTTGGCGTCACACCACCAGGGCACCTCCCCCCGCTGGCGGAACCAGCCATCCCAGGCCAGGCGGGCCGCGGGGCTGACCATGTCACGGCGGTTGATGACCAGCAGGTGCTGCTTGCCCCGGATCCAGCGCTGCAGCCGCGGGTGGCCGGTGGCCAGGGGGATGCGGGCATCGCGCACCTCGATCACCAGGTCCACCTTCTCCAGGTTGGCGCTGAGGGCCTTCTCCGCCTTGGCGATGTGGCCCGGGTACCACTGGATCGGTGGGGCGGCGGTGCTGAGGCGGACCGTGTCGCCGACGTCCGGCATCAGGGCACCACCAGCACCGGGCAGGGCGCCAGCTGCAGCACCCGGGCGGCGGTGCTCTGGTGATCGCCCTCGAGGGTGATGCCCCGGGTGCCCATGACGATCACATCGGCATTGATCTCATCGGCCACGTCGCCGATCACGAAGGCCGGCTTTCCCTCCCGCTCCAGCACCTCGCAGGCCACACCGGCCTGGGTGAAGCTGGCGCGGGCCTGCTCCAGCAGCTGGGCCACGGCGGCGGGATCGTGCATCACCCCCTCCTCGGCCTCCACCACCGACAGCAGCACGACACGGCTGCCGTGGCGCTGGGCGAGCTGCAGGGCGACGGCCGCCGTTTCCATCGTCTGGCGGCTCTGGTCGATGGGGAACAGGACGGTGTCGAACATGGCGGAAGGCCCGGCCCTCTTGTCCTAGCGCCGACCGTTGCGGGGGCCAGGGAGCGGGGGTGGGAAGAACCGAATCGCGGCGGCGGCGGAGCGGGAGACGCCGGAGGCTAATCTCCCCCCGCCTTTCCTTATCCGTAATCATGGCGAAGCGATCCCTCTCCAGCCTCAGCGCCGACGATCTCCGCGGCAAGCGGGTGCTGGTTCGGGTCGACTTCAACGTGCCCCTGGACGATGCCGGGGCGATCACGGACGACACCCGCATCCGGGCCGCCCTGCCCACCGTGCGCCACCTGATCGACCATGGCGCCCGGGTGCTGCTGGCCGCCCACTTCGGCCGGCCCAAGGGTCAGGTGAACGAGTCCATGCGGCTCACCCCTGTGGCGGCCCGCCTGAGCGAACTGCTGGGCAAGCCCGTGACCAAGACCGACAGCTGCATCGGCCCCGACGCCGAGGCCAAGGTGGCCGCCATGGCCGATGGCGACGTGGTGCTGCTGGAGAACGTGCGCTTCTTCGCCGAGGAGGAGAAGAACGACCCCGCCTTCGCCGAGAAGCTGGCCGCCCTGGCCGACGTCTATGTCAATGACGCCTTCGGCGCCGCCCACCGGGCCCACGCCTCCACCGAGGGCGTGACGAAGTACCTGAGCCCCAGCGTGGCCGGTTTCCTGATGGAGAAGGAGCTCCAGTACCTGCAGGGCGCGATCGATGAGCCCAAGCGTCCCCTGGCCGCGATCGTCGGCGGTTCCAAGGTCAGCAGCAAGATCGGCGTGCTCGAGTCGCTGATCGACAAGTGCGACAAGGTGCTGATCGGCGGCGGCATGATCTTCACCTTCTACAAGGCGCGTGGCCTGGCGGTGGGCAAGTCCCTGGTGGAGGAGGACAAGCTTGAGCTGGCCAAGGAACTCGAAGCCAAGGCGGCCGCCAAGGGCGTCCAGCTGCTGCTGCCCACCGACGTGGTGCTGGCCGACAACTTCGCCCCCGACGCCAACAGCCAGACCACCGCGATCGACGCCATCCCCGACGGCTGGATGGGCCTCGACATCGGCCCCGATTCGGTCAAGACCTTCCAGGCGGCCCTGGCCGACTGCCAGACCGTGATCTGGAACGGCCCCATGGGCGTGTTCGAGTTCGACGCCTTCGCCGCCGGCACCAACGCCATCGCCCACACCCTGGCCGACCTGAGCGCCAAGGGCTGCTGCACGATCATCGGCGGTGGTGACTCCGTGGCCGCGGTGGAGAAGGTGGGCGTGGCCGAGAAGATGAGCCACATCTCCACCGGTGGCGGCGCCAGCCTGGAGCTGCTGGAGGGCCGGGTGCTCCCGGGCGTGGCCGCCCTCGACGAGGCCTGAGGCCCTGCCTTCAGGGCCTCAGGCCTCGTCGAGGGCGGCCCTGAAGGCAGCTCAGATGCTGCCGGGGCCTGGACGGCGCCCCTCCCCCCAGCCCCCTTTGCGCTCCCCCTTGCCCCACTGGGGCAGGGGGATGCCGTTGCGTTCGAACAGCGCCTTCATGGCGGCCCGGTGCTGCTCCCGCTGGCGCTGGCTGGCACTGCGCTGCTCCTTCATGCAGGTGCGCAGGGCCTCACTGCTGCCGGCGGCGGACAGGCAGCGCTCACCGCGCTGAAGGATGGCGATGCGGGCCTGCTGGTCGCTGAGGGCGAGGCGCTTCTGCTCGGGGAAGATCTTCTGCATCTGGGCGGGCGTGGGACGGCCGGCCGGGGTGGGGCCGCTCTGGGCCATGGCGACACCGGTGGAGCCCAGGACCATCGCCAGGACGGCGACGCGAAGGGGCTGGAGCAGGGAGGAGGGCATGGGAGGAGATGAACTGAACACATTCATGGTGACCGGCAAGTGTGACGGCGATCAGACTGACCACCGGCCAGGTATGACCGGATGCAACTGAAGGTCGCTCACCCCCCGGCCAGGGGCCAGGCGCGCAGCGCCACGGCGAAGCGTCCCGGCGGCGGTTCGAGCGCAGCGGTGGCCTCCAGCCGACGCAGGTCCCCGCCGTGGTCCCGGGCCACCTTGGCGGCGATGGCCAGGCCCAGACCGCAGTGCCCCTCCCCGCCGCGGGCCCGGTCGAGCCGCTGGAAGGGGGTCATGGCCTTGCGCCACTGCTGCGGGTCGATGCCCTCGCCGCAGTCCCAGACCTGGATCTCGAAGCCGCTCTCCACCGCTCCGCCCTCCCCCTGGGGCCGCCCCTCCCCGTCCGCCGGACCCAGGGGCCGCAGCACCAGCCGCAGAGGCGGCCGGCCGTAGGTGAGGGCGTTGTCAAGCAGGTTGCCCACCGCCCGCGCCACGGCGATGGGACGGACCCGCCGCACCAGCGGTTCCAGATCCAGCTCCAGGGGCACCTCGCCCACCGCCGCCGCCGCCTCGGCCACCAGGGCATCGAGGGGCACCAGCACCGGCGTCTCGTCGGCTTCGGCGCCGGCGAAAATCATGAACTGGCGTGTGATCCGCTCGATCGAGCGGATGTCGGCCTGGGCCCGCTCCAGCTCCTGCGGCGCCATCGGCCCCTCGGCGGCGAGGGTGAGGCGCAGCCGCAGCCGGGTGAGGGGGCTGCGCAGGTCGTGGGCGATGCCGGCCAGCATCGTCGTGCGCTCCCGGCCGGCCTCCTCCAGCCGCAGCAGCATGGCGTTGAAGCGGGCCATCAGCTGGCGCACCGCCGGGGCCCCCTGGTCCGGCAGGGCACCGGGCAGGGCCTCGAGGCCCACGTCGGCCAGGGCCTCCTGCAGGCGGGTCAGGGGCCGCTGGATCTCCAGGGTGAGGAAGAGCAGCAGCGCCCCGAGGGCCCCCAGGCCGATCGAGAGGGTCAGCAGCAGGGGGTCGGGCGGCCAGCCGCGGGGGGAGGGCAGGGCGACGAACAGCCACGCCCGCTCCAGGGGGGACGCCATCTCCACCCACACCCCCCGCCGCGGCGACGAGGCCGGCAGCACCGCCGGGCAGCGCCCCAGGCGGCGGCAGAGCACCTCCTGCAGGCGCAGGGTCTGCCAGCGCAGCCGCCGGTCCCCCCCACGGCCGTCCCTGGCCGCCGGCTCCGGCCGCTGGCCCACCACCAGCTGCATGCCGCTGATCTGGCCGAGCACCTCGGGGCTGAAGCGTTCCAGGGCCACCTCCCCCAGCACCACGTTCGCGGCCACCTCCGAGCCGGTCTGGACCAGCTGCTGCTGGGCCAGCCGGCGACCCAGCAGCAGCTGCAGCAGCAGCAGGCAGAAGGCGGCGGCACCGGTGCCCGCCAGCAGGTATCCCAGGGTGCGCCGGAACGACGGCCGACGGCCCCGCTCAGGACTGACGGGGCTTGCCATCGGGGACGAACACATAGCCGTAGCCCCAGACCGTCTGCACGTAGCGGGGCCGGGCCGGCTCCGGCTCGATCAGCCGCCGCAGCCGTGACACCTGCACGTCCATGCTGCGGCTGTCGGTGTCGCTGCCCGGGCCCCGGGCCAGTTCGATCAGCCGCTCCCGGGACAGGGGGCGGTGGGGGTGCTGCACGAACGCCGCCAGCAGGGCGAACTCACCGCCGGTGATGGTGAGCGCCTCCCCGTGGCGCTCCAGGGTGCGGGCCGCCAGGTCCACCTCCAGGTCGCCGAAGGCGATCCGCTCCCCGTCGGGCTGGGGCAATCCGCCGGGCAGGGTGCCGCGACGGCGCAGCACGGCCTCGATGCGGGCGGTCAGCTCCCGGGGCAGGAAGGGCTTGGCCAGGTAGTCGTCGGCCCCCTGCTCCAGGCCGATGATGCGATCCACCGCATCGGCCCGGGCCGTGAGCATCAGCACCGGCAGGTCGTCGGCCCCGTCCCGGAGCCGCCGCAGCAGGCTGAGGCCATCGTCGCCGGGGAGCATCAGGTCGAGCACCAGCAGGTCGGGACGCTGGCCCTCAAGCCGGGCCATCAGCTGGGCGCCGTCCCCCATGCAGCGGACCTCGTAGCCCTGCTCCCCGAGGTAGGTGGACAGGAGCTGGCGCAGCTCCGGATCGTCATCCACCACCCAGATCCGATGCGGTCGAGCCATGGCTCAGGGCTCGAGCGACTTGCGATCGGCGACGACCCGCACCCGCTTGGTGGCGCTGACGATGCCGTCGGGATGGACCAGCAGCACCGCCCAGGTCTGGGAACCGGGGGACAGGGGGGCCTGGACGATCTTGAACAGGCCACCGCCACCCAGCGCCCCCAGTTCCAGGCTGGGGCTGGCCATCGCCGCCTGCTGCTGGGGGGTGATGGCGGTGATGCCACCGGCGGCGAGGGCTCCGTCGAGCGGTTCGTCGAAGATCACGTCGACGTCGTAGCGCTGGCCGGTCAGCACCGCATCAGGGATCAGCAGACTCACGGGCAGGGGCTTCTCGCCGGTGCGCAGCAGGGACTTCTCCCGCAGCACCGTCTGGCCGTTGATGCGGGTGCCGTCGCTCTGCAGGGCAAGCAGCTGTTCCGCCTCCAGGCGGTAGGTGGTGCCGCCCTGGCGCCGGGTGCCCTCCACCCGCAGGGTGACCGTGGGCTGGCCGTCCCGCAGCTGGGTGCCGGAGCTCAGCTGCCAGCGGGCATCGGGGAACTGCTGGCGCAGCAGGCGGCGACGGTTCTCCAGCTGGGCCGGATCCAGGCCGGGGCCGGCCTGCAGCAGGCCCGCCAGGGCCGTGTCGGAACTGCTGTTCAGGGCGCTCTCGAGGGCCTGCAGCTGGGCCGCCGACGGGGGTGCCGCCACCGCGGGGCCACCGGCGCCGGCCGCCACCGCCAGGCCCACCAGGCAGGCAGCGAGCCGCTGCGGCGTCCTGACCGGGGGCAGGGGGGCGGGCAGCGGGCGGGATGGAGCCATGGAGAGGGAGGGATCCGGGGCGGCGGTGGGCGCACCGGAGTCGGCTTTTAAGTTAGGCGCGCTCGTCCCACCCGCCCATGCCGACCCTGCTGATCGCCGCCAGCGGCACGGGTGGCCACCTGTTCCCGGCCCTGGCGGTGGCCGAGGCCCTGCCGGACGACTGGCAGGTGCACTGGCTGGGGGTGCCGGACCGGCTGGAGACCGAGCTCGTGCCCAGCCGCTACCCCCTGCACACGGTGCGGGCCGGGGGGCTGCAGGGGAAAGGCCTGCGCAGGCTCTGGAACCTGCTCCAGCTGCTGCTGGCCGTGCTGCCGGTGCGGCGCCTGATCCGGCGGGAAGGGGTGAGCGCGGTGTTCAGCAGTGGCGGGTACATCGCCGCACCGGCGATCCTCGCCGCCCGCTGGTGCGGGGTGCCGGTGGTGCTGCACGAGAGCAACGCCGTCCCGGGCCGGGTGACGCGGCTGCTGGGGCCCCTGTGCACGCGCGTGGCGGTGGGCCTGCCCCAGGCGGTCGAGCGGCTGCCCCGCTGCCGCCCGCTGGTGTGCGGCACCCCGGTGCGGCGCGCGTTCCTCACCCCCGCGGCCCTGCCGGGGTGGGTGCCCCGGGGCGCCGGCCCCCTGCTGCTGGTGATGGGGGGCAGCCAGGGGGCCCTGCGCCTCAACCGCATGGTGCGGCCCCTGCTGCCGCTGCTGGCGGCCAGCGGCTGCCGCATCGTCCACCTCACCGGCAGCCAGGATCCGGACGCCGGCCAGCTGCACCTCGACGGGGTGGTCGAGCGGGCCTTCAGTGATGAGCTGCCGGGCCTGCTGCAGCACTGCGACCTGGCCATCAGCCGCGCCGGTGCCGGCAGCCTCAGCGAGCTGGCGGTCTGCGGCACCCCGGCGATCCTGGTGCCCTTCCCGCAGGCCGCCGACCGCCATCAGGACGCCAACGCCGCCGCCGCCGCCGCCGTGGGTGCCGCGGTGATCGTCTGGCAGCACGACCCCTGCGAGCCCGCCCTGGAGCGGGCCGTCTGGCGGCTGCTGGGGCCCCGCCTGCGGGGCAGCGCC
>NZ_JAGQBM010000090.1:0-9205 GCF_024345635.1 Cyanobium sp. Lug-B | reverse complement strand
CAGCCCGGTCTGCGCCGCCGCGACGGCCTGCCCTGGCTGGGCTGGCTGCCGGAGATCGGCGCGGCGAGCGGCGAGGCGGCCGAGGAGGCCGGGGCCGCGATGGCGGCGCTGCAGCAGGTGCTGCGAGGCCGCTGGCGAGTGCTGCAGGCGGCCTAGGGACCCTCGGCCCTCACTCGCCGCGCTCCTCCTCGCCGTTCTCGCCTTCTTCGGCTTCACCGCCGGCACCAGCCGCTCCGGGGGCGCCGGCCTCCATGGTGACGCCGAGCTCGCGGCAGGTGCCGATCGGGTCGACGCCCGGAGCCAGGCCGAGGGCCCTGCGCAGCGCATCGATCTGGCCCACCGACTGGAGGTCGATGGTGCTGGCCACCTGCTGGCAGGCGATCGTCTGCAGGGCCCGGCCATCGGGGCGGCCGCAGCCGGCCAGGAGGCCGAGGGCCGCAAGGGCGGCGAGTGAGACGACCCGAGTCATGGGGATGCCGGTGAGAACGCCCGTCAAGGTAAAGGCGCCGGGCTCACTCCCCCAGGGCCTCGGCCACGGCGCGCTGGAACACCTCCTCCTCTGGGGTGACGCCGGTCCACTGCTCGAAGATCTGCATGGCCAGCTGCACCAGCATCTCGACCCCATCCACCACCGGGCAGCCGTGGCGGCGGGCCGTGGCCAGGAAGGGGGTGATGCGGGGGTTGGTGATCACATCCACCACCACGCAGGCCGGATCCACCGTGTCCCAGCGGACGGGCACGGGCTCCAGCTCCGGCGCGCAGCCCAGGTGGGTGGCATTCATCAGCAGGGTGGTGCCGGCCGGCACCACCACCTCCCCCTGCCAGGGCTGCCACACCGCCGGGACGCCCGAGGCGCGGGTGACGGTGTCGGCCACCTCCTGGCCCTGCTCCTACCGCCGGGTGATCAGGGTGAGGTGGGCCGCGCCGGCCCAGGCCATCTCCACCGCCATCGCCCGGCCGGCACCGCCGGCCCCGAGCATCACCACCCGCCGGCCCGCCAGGGGCGCCAGCTTCTCGATCGCCTTCACCACCCCCTTGCCGTCGTTGTTGTGGCCGATCAGGCGGCCCGCCTCGATCGTGAGGTAGTTGGCGGCACCGATGGCCCGCACGTCGTCATCGACGTCATCGAGCAGGGGCAGCACGGCCACCTTGTAAGGCACGGTGATGGCCATGCCGCTGTAGCCCAGGGGCACCAGGGCCCGCACCGCCAGGGCCAGGTCCGCCGTGTTGGCGATGTCGTTCTTCCAGAACTGCCAGCAGAGCCCGTGGTGGGCATAGACCGCATCGAACATCCGATCGATCGGGTTCTCGGCCACCGGATGGCCGAGCATGCCGGTCATCTGCTTCTGGGGAGGGATCAAGGCGAGCGGGCGGGAGGCCCCAGGGTGGCTGGGGTGGGGGGATGCGGGGAGATCAGGAGGCCGGGGTGCTGCCGTTGAGCCGGCGCAGGCCGGTGAAGCCCATCACCACCGGCGGCTGGATTGGGGTGAGCAGCTCGACCAGGACGATCGGCTGGTCAACGGTCGCAGCAGCTCCAGGAGCCTCAAAATCCTGGCAGGCAACCACTTAGGCCCCTCCCAGACCTCCCCCTGATCATCAATCACGTCATCAAATAATGCCTAGACTGATGGCAGCCGTGGCCACAGCATGCGCACCACCGTGACGCTCGACGATGACCTGCTCGCCAGGGCCGAGCAGCTGTGCGGAGATCTGGAACGCAGCGCCCTGCTCAAGGAAGCCCTTCGGGCCCTGGTGCAACGCGAAAGCGCGAGGCGGCTCGCAGCGCTGGGGGGCAGTGAACCCGCGCTGGAGCCGATCCCCCGCCGCTGAAGCACGACGTGATCCTCGTCGACACCTCCGTATGGGTGGATCACTTCCGCTCTGGCTTGCCGCGCCTTGCCACGCGCCTGCAGGACGGCGAGGTGCTGATCCATCCCTGGGTGATGGGCGAACTCGCCTGCGGGAATCTGCGCGATCGCGTGCAGGTGCTGGGCCTTCTGCAGGGACTCCCGGCTGCCGTGGTGGCCAGCGACGCAGAAGTGCTGCTGCTGATCGAGCGCGACCAGCTGATGGGCCGAGGGATCGGTTATGTCGATGTCCACCTGCTCGCCTCTGCCCGATTGAGCCGCTGCCGGCTGTGGACCCAGGATCGTCGCCTCGCCGCCGTGGCCGAGGAGCAAGGGTTGGTAGAGCCGGAACAAGAATGCGAGTAAGGCAGGCCGGCAACGGCCCCCCTTAGCAGCAACTGACCTGCCCAGCTGGCGCTTCTCTTTGGTCCGAGGCTCCTGCGGGGCAGCTGGAGCACCCCTCGTGCGAAAGAGTGGTGGGGTCTCCCCGGTTGCTGTCGCCATGGCGTCCCTGCGCTGCCACCTGCTGATCGGCCAGCCCGCCAGCGGCAAGACCACCCTCGCCCGGGCCCTGGCGCCCCTGCTGGCCGGCCCTGGGGATCCCCCCGCCCTGGTGCTTTCCACCGACGCGATCCGGGCGGAGGTCTTCGGGGATGCGGCGGTGCAGGGCCCCTGGGTGGACATCCAGCAGCGGCTGCACCAGCGCCTGGTGGAGGCCGTGGCGGCCGGCATCCCGGTGATCGTGGATGCCACCCACGCCCGCCGGGCCTGGCGGCTGGCGATCACCCAGGCCCTGCCCCTGCCGGCACCGGTGGAGTGGATCGGCTGGTGGCTGTACACCGACCTGCCCACCTCGCTGGCGTGGAACGCCCGGCGCAGCCGGCCGGTGCCGGTGCCGGTGATCCAGGAGATGGCGGCCGCCCTGGCCGATCCCCACTTCGGGCCGATGCGTGCCGAGGGCTTCGCCGCCCTCTGCAGCGTGGTGCCCACCCACCACGACGACCTGACGCCGGTGCTGCAGGCGGAGCTGGCGGCGCTGGATCGGCGCATCCGCTCGGCCACCAACCGGGAGCGCCAGGTGCAGCGCCACGGCTACTCCCGCCTGCTGGATCAGGAACGGTTGCTGTTCCTGATCCGGCTGCTGAGCACCTGGCCCGACCTGGCGGCCAGTGATCCCGCCGGCGCCGAGGAGCTGGGGGCGATCCTCTCCCCGTTGCCGGAGGGCGATCTGGCCGATCGAGCGGCGGCCTTCCTGGGCCGCCTGCATGGCGATGCCTACGCCGATGCGGCCGCGATCCGGCGGGATCTGGCCTGGCTGGAGGCCAACGGCTTCTGCAGCGCCGTGCCCAGCACGACGCCGATCCAGCTGGCGCCCCTGGCCCGGACCTCCCACGGGGCCGTCCATGGCGGCCTGCCGCCCATGGGCGACGGGCCGGTGTTCCAGCGGGTGATGACCCTGCTGCGCCACCTGCTCCAGGAGCCCTTCGACCGTCCGGCCGAGCGCGGCAGCAACCTGCACCAGCACCTGATCGCCGCCACCGAGGCGATCCCGGGGGCCTACCTGCCGGGGGAAACGGCCACCCTGCGCAAGGACCTCGAGAAGATCCTCACCCCCTACGGCTTCCGCCACCGCAACGACAACGTGCGCCACGGCTACTGCCTCGGCACCGCCGTACTCTCGCCGCCGCGGCTGCGGGAGCTCCACAACGTGGTGCGCCAGACCGCCGGGCGCCTGGCCGACCCCTCCGCCCAGGACCTGCTCACCGAGCTGGACGAGCGGCTGGGCTGGTCCGGCATCAGCGCCACCGAACAGGCACCGGTGCGCAGCTACGCCCGCCACGCGGTGGTGGACATGGCCCTGGTGCGGCGCGATTCGCTGGCCGCGCCGCGCCGCGCCGAGGCGATCGAGACGGCGATCGTGGAGCACCGCCGCGTGCTGCTGAAACGTTTTGCGGAGATGGGGAGCTTTGCCGACGGTCCCAGCGGGGAGCTGCGGGTCTGGCCGCTGCAGCTGATCTTCCACAACGTCGGCTGGTATCTGCTGTTCGAGGAGGACCACCTCGGCCACGACCAGGGTCTGATCCGCTGCGAGCGGCTCGATCGCCTCGCCCTGGTCCAGTCCCGGGGCGACCTGCGCCGCAACGCCGACAGCCACGGGGCGGCCCTCAGGCGGCTGGAGCGGCTGCTGCACCACAGCGGCGGCATCTACTTCGGCATCGACCTGGAGCAGCAGCGGCAGATCGCCGGCCCGTCGGCCCAGCGCCGCGGCCAGGCGCTGGTGACCCTGCGCTTCTGCTGCGCCCCCTGGTCCTTCGCCTTCATCCGCGAGGGCCTGCAGCGCTACCCGATCGAGCACACCCGCTTCTCCCGGCCGCTCCCGGGGGACACCTGGTGGCACCACCCCAAGGCCCCCCACGTGCTCGAGCCCGGCCCGGCCGGCAGCAGCCACCCCTACCCGGTGGAGCTCGACCTGCCGCCCTGGACCGTGGCCGCCGACATCGATCTGCGCAGCTGGCTGTTCGCCTTCGGCGGCGGCATCCGGATCGAGAGCCCAGAGGCCATGCGCCAAGAGCTGCTGCAGCGTTGCCGGGAAACCATCGAGGCCAACGGCACCCCGGAGGCCCAGCCCGCGGGATTCAGCTTCCGCCGGCGCGCCCGGCCCGACTGAACGTCAGGGTCCGAGGGAGGCCACCGGCCGGCCTCAGATCTTCAGCGTCACCCGGCTGAGCAGGGTGGTGGCGCCGGTGGCGATGAACTGGACCCCGATCGCCAGGGTGAACAGGCCCATCACCTTGATCAGCACCGTCATGCCCACATGGCCCAGCAGCCGGGTGAGGCGGGTGGCGAAGGTGAACATCAGGCCGATCAGGACCGCCATCGCCACGATGGCCCCGAACAGTTCGAGGCGGTGGTCGAGGGTGCGGGCCGCCTCGGCATACACCGTGATCGTCGACATCGTGCCGGCGCCGGTGGTGAGGGGCAGGGAGATCGGCACGATCGCCGAGGAGGTCATCTGCCCCACATCCATGCGCGAGACATCGAAGCTCTTCTCGTGGGAATCACCGGGATCGGTGGCGTTCAGCATGCTCAGGCCGCTGAAGCCCAGCAGCAGGCCGCCGGCGATCTGGAAGGCACTGACGCTGATGCCGAAGAACTGGAGCACCGCCGTGCCCAGGACAAAGGCCCCCAGCATGATCAGCAGGCTGGAGAGGGTGGTGATGCGGATCACCCGCCGCACCTGGCTGCTCGGCAACCCCTGGCTCAGGGTGAGGAATGGGCCGATGGCGGGGAAGTTGTTGGCCACGGCGAACAACCCCAGCAGGTAGTGCTGGAAGGTGCTCGGCACCAGCAGCTCGGGAGGGACGGCCATGGTGCCCACTATCGCTAGGGAGCGGCCGGCGGCTTCCACAGGGGCGGCGTCGCACCCGCCTCCAGCTGGCGCAGGCCCTGGTGCTTCTCCTCGGCGGGCTTCAGCGGCAGGCTGGCGAACTGCACCGGCTTGCTGCCATCCAGCCCGGCCGCCAGCAGGCTGAGGGTCTCACCCGGCGACAGGTTGGTCTGGACCTTCGGCTGCAGCTGGCCCACCAGGAACGGCAGCTTCGCCAGCCGCTCCGGCTGCAGCATCCGCTCCCGGAGGCTGCTGGCCACCAGCTGCTGGTTGCTGCGCCGGCCGGTGTCGCCCAGCCAGGGATCGCGGAAGCGCACCAGCTGCTCCACCTTGTTGCCCCCCAGCTGCTGCAGCCCGGCCTCCAGGTCGATGGTCAGCTTCTGGGTCTGATCGGTGTAGCTCATCCGCCGCGGCGGGCTGAGTTCCAGCCCCCCCAGGCCGTTGACCAGATCCCGCAGCGCCCCCCGGGAGAGCACCAGGTAGCGGTCGGGGGCAGGGGGCTCCAGCCCCACCAGCTCCCGCACCGCATCGGCGGTGAGCGCCACACCCCCGAGGCGGAACGCCTCCCCCAGCCGCTTCGGACCCTTCTGCCCGGGCAGGTTCACCGCCAGTTCGGTGGGCAGGTTGAGCACCTGCAGGGGCCCCTCGGGATTGACCCGCACCAGCAGCAGGGCATCGGCGTTGGCCGGTCCCGCGGGGGCGGCCTTGTTGACCGGCGCGCCGATGGTCTCGGCGTCGCTGCCGATCACCAGCAGGGTGATGGCCCGCGCCGGCGGGGCGGCCAGGCTGGCCGGGCCCACCTCGGGGGTGGGCGCCAGGGCCCGGTCGGGCATCGGCCAGAGCAGCCCCAGGACGCCCATCCCCACCACGGCGCCGGCGGCGGTGATGCCGAGGCTCTTGAGCAGCCGTCCGGTGGCCGGACGCCGCTTCGCAGCCGGAGGCTGGGCCGTAGGGGTCCCGTTGCCGGGGGCCGGGGGTTCGTCGGGGCGGCGGGGCTTCCGGCGGGCGGGCATCGGGGCCGAAACGGAGGGTGGCTGGGGGCACTCTCGCGCAGGCGACGCCGCCCATCGGCCCGGAGGCCACCGCAGAGCGGCGGCATGGGAGCGCAACGACGGATAGCTTGAGCGTCGAGCTCCTGCGCCCACCACCGCTTGTCCTCCGTTCCTTCACCGGCGCCGTCGTCCCTGGCGCCGCACGATCGAGCCCGACCCCTGGCCAAGGGCAGCCCCAAACCGGCCAAGGATCTCTGCAGCGACTGCGGCCTCTGCGACAGCCGCTGGGTGGCCTACGTGCGCCGGGCCTGCGCCTTCCTCGAGCAGCGCTTCGAGGCGATGGAGGAGCAGGTCCACGGCCGCAGCCGCCGCCTCGACGACGAGGACGAGCTCTACTTCGGCGTGCACCAGCGCATGGTCACCGCCCGCCTGCGCCAGCCGATCGAGGGGGCCCAGTGGACCGGCATCGTCAGCCGCATCGGCGTGCGGGCCCTGGAAACGGGCCTGGTGGATGCGGTGCTGTGCGTGCAGCAGAGCCCGGACGACCGCTTCACACCGGTGCCGGTGCTGGCCCGCACCCCCCAGGAGGTACTGGCGGCGCGGGTGAACAAGCCCACCCTCTCCCCCAACCTCGAAGTGCTCGAGCAGCTGCCAGGCAGCGGCATCGAACGGCTGCTGGCCATCGGCGTGGGCTGTCAGATCCAGGCCCTGCGGGCTGTCCAGGCCACCCTGCCCCTGCAGCAGCTCTACGTGCTCGGCCTGCCCTGCGTCGACAACGTCAGCCGGGACGGGCTGCAGACCTTCCTGGAGAGCGCCAGCCGCTCCCCCGACACGGTGGTGCACTACGAGTTCATGCAGGACTTCCGCATCCACTTCCGCCACAGCGACGGCCAGGAGGAAACCGTTCCCTTCTTCGGCCTCGACACGCCCGCCCTCAAGGACGTGTTCGCCCCCAGCTGCCTGAGCTGCTTCGACTACACCAATGCCGGCGCCGATCTGGTGGTGGGCTACATGGGCGCCAGCTTCGGCCGCCAGTGGGTCACCGTCCGCAACCCCCTCGGCCAGGAACTGCTGGATCTGGTGGAACCGGAGCTCGATCTGGCGCCGGTGACCAGCTCCGGCGACCGCCGCCAGGCGGTGCAGCAGGGCATCGACGCCTACGAAAAGGCCCTCAAGCTGCCCATGTGGCTCGCCGAACTGGTGGGGGTGTTCGTGCAGCGCTTCGGGCCGAAGGGGCTCGAGTACGGCCGCTTCTCGATCGATTCCCACTTCACCCGCAACGCCCTCTGGCTGCAGCGCCACCACCCGGAGAAGGTGGACGCCCACATCCCGGCCTTCGCCCGCCGGATCGTGGCCCGCTATCGCCTGCCGACACCATGAGCGACGACCCCAGGGCCTGCGGCGTGCTGCTCCACCCCACCGCCCTGCCGGGCACCCCGGCCTGTGGCAGCTTCGGGGCCGCCGCCCGCGACTGGATCGACCTGCTGGCCGCCGAGGGGGTGGGGGTGTGGCAGCTGCTGCCCCTGGCCCCCACCGACGGCACCGGCTCCCCCTACAGCTCCCCCAGCGGTTCGGCCCTCAACCCCTGGCTGATCGATGCCGACGACCTGGTGGTCGACGGCCTGATCACCGCCGCCGACCGGGACGCCCTGCCCACCGGACCCGAGGATCACCTCGATCCAGGGGCAGCCGGCGCGCGGGCGGCCGCCATCGCCACGGCCCTGGCCCGGGGCTGGGCGGAGCAGCCGCCGGAGCGCAGGGCGGCCTTCGATCGCTGGGAGGAGCGCCAGCGTTTCTGGCTGGTCGACCACTGCCGCTTCATGGTGATCCGCCGCCTCCAGGACGGCCGGCCCTGGTGGGAGTGGCCCGAACCCCTGGCCCGACGCCAGCCCGCCGCCCTTCGGGCCCTGGTCGACGCCCGGAGCCAGGCCCTGCAGGAGGAGGCCCTGCTGCAGTGGCAGCTCCAGGTCCAGTGGGGCCGGCTGCAGGAGAGGGCCCACCGCCAGGGGGTGCGCCTGGTGGGGGATCTTCCCTTCTACGTGGCCCACGACAGCGCCGATGTCTGGAGCCAGCGGCGCCTGTTCTCCCTGCGCGCCGGCGGCGGCCTGGTGGAGCAGAGCGGGGTGCCGCCGGACTACTTCTCCGCCACCGGCCAGCTCTGGGGCACCCCGGTCTACCGCTGGTGGGTGCACCGGCTCACGGGATTCCGCTGGTGGCTGCAGCGCTTGCAGCGGCAGCTGGAGCTGATGGATCTGCTGCGGCTCGACCACTTCCGGGCCCTGGAGGCCTACTGGAGCGTCCCCGGCGCCGATGCCACCGCCGAGCACGGCTCGTGGCGTCCCTCCCCCGGCGCCGCCCTGCTGGGCGGCCTGCGGTCCCGCTGCCGCCGCCAGGGACGGCTGCTTCCCGGCGGCCGGCTGCCGCTGATCGCCGAAGACCTGGGCGTCATCACCCCGGCGGTGGAGGCCCTGCGGGATCGTTTCGCCCTGCCGGGGATGAAGATCCTCCAGTTCGCCTTCGACGGCAACGACGACAACCCCTACCTGCCGGCCAACTACAGCGGCAGCCGCTGGGTGGTGTACACCGGCACCCACGACAACGCCACCAGCCTCGGCTGGTGGCGGGATCTCGACGACGGCGCCCGGGGCCGGGTGGCGGCGGTGGTGGGGGCTGAGGTGCGGGCGCCGGGCTGGCAGCTGCTGGAGGTGGCGCTGGCCTCGCCGGCCGATCTGGCGGTGGTGCCCCTGCAGGACCTGCTGGAGCTGGGCGATGAGGCCCGCTTCAACACCCCCGGCACCATCGAGGGCAACTGGAGCTGGCGGCTGTCGCGCCCCGTCCCCGCCCTGGCGGGGCCCCTCCAGGGCTTCGGCGCCATGGCGGCCCGCTACGGGCGGGGGCGCGGGGCGGCGGCCGGAGCCGGAGCCGGGGGCGGGTAGAGGAACTGGGCCTGGCCCTGGGGCGTGGCCGCCACACCGCCG
>NZ_JAGQBM010000009.1:0-73383 GCF_024345635.1 Cyanobium sp. Lug-B | reverse complement strand
GGGCCGGGGGCTCGGCCCCATCGGAGCCGCGGCCGCCGCGGCCGCCGCGGCGGCGGCGGCCGCTGCCGCCGGACTCACCGGCGCCGGTGGAGGGGCTGGCCACTTCGGCCCGGGCCGAGGCCGCCGAGCGCACCAGGCCCGAGACCGTGGCCAGGGGCTGGAGGGTGTCCTTGCCGGGCAGCACCGCCACGTGGCCCAGACCGCCACAGCTGGGGCAGGCCCGGCCGAAAAGTTCGTAGATGTTCTGGCCCTGGCGCTTGCGGGTCAGCTCCACCAGGCCGAGCTCGGTGAGCTGGGCGATCTGGGGACGGGCCGTGTCGTCGCGGCTGGCCTGGGTGAAGTGCTCGAGCAGCTGCAGCTGGTCACGACGGGACTCCATGTCGATGAAGTCGATGATCACGACGCCGCCGATGTTGCGCAGCTTGAGCTGGCGGGCGATCTCCACCGCCGCCTCGCAGTTGGTCCACAGCACCGTCTCGCGGGCGTTGGCCGAGCGGGTGAAGGAGCCGGAGTTGACGTCGATGACCGTGAGCGCCTCGGTGGGCTCGATGATCACGTAGCCGCCGGAGGGCAGATCCACCCGGGGCTTGAGGGCATCACGGATGGCGGCGTTGACCCGGTAGTGCTCCAGGATCTCGGTGGGTTCGCCGTGGTGCTCCACCAGCAGGTTGGCCTGGTCGGCGCCGAGGAAGGCGTTGACGCGCGCCACCGCATCGGGGCTGTCGACCACCACCCGCAGCACCTCGGGGCTGTAGAGATCGCGCAGCACCCGGTGGATGAAGTCCTCATCCCGGTTGAGGAGCACCGGAGGGGAGGCCGTCTCGGCCGCCTGCTGGATCGATTCCCATTGGCGCAGCAGGGCCTCGAGGTCATCGATCAGCATCTCCTCGCTGACGTCCTCGGCCTCGGTGCGGATCAGCAGGCCGGCGCCGGGGGGCTTGATCAGCACACCCAGGGCCCGCAGGCGGTTGCGCTCGTTCTCGCCGTTGATGCGCCGGGAGATGTTGACCCCCTGGCCGTGGGGCTGGAGCACCAGGAAGCGCCCCGGCAGGGACAGGTTGCCGGTGAGACGCGGCCCCTTGGTGCCCGTGGGCTCCTTCATCACCTGGACGAGCACCTTCTGACGGGGCTCGAGCAGCTCGGTGATGCCGGCACCCCCCTTCTTCAGGCGCAGGGGACCCAGATCGGTGATGTGGATGAAGCCGTTCTTCTCGCTTTCGCCGATGTTGACGAAGGCGGCATCGATCCCGGGCAACACGTTCTCGACGGTTCCGAGGTAGACGTCACCGATCTGATAACGACCCTGGGCGACGATCAGTTCATCGACGCGTTCGTCGTTGAGCACTGCGGCGATCCGCAACTGCTCAGCGATGACGATCTGCTGGGGCATGGAAGAGATGGTGGGCTCAGTGGAGCCCTGCCGGGGGGCAGGTGGGGGAAGGAATCGGACGGCGGCCGTGACGGCCGCTCAGCCTCTGGAGGAGATCAGGCCGGACCCCGGAAACAAGGGAGTCGGCGGTTGCCTGGTCGGGCCCCCCGTAGCCAGGGGGCCCGGATGGGAGCAGTGACGTCGACGGGCCGGCAGCGTGACGAAAAGAATGTCGTTCCTTCCCGATGCAAAGCAACGAAGACCGAACCAAGCAATGTTGACTGTGATAGCGCTTTCGCCGAGGAGCTTCTAGAAAGCGTCCCTGATGCAGAAGCGTCTGGGCAGAGGAGGAAGAAGGGAGGGAGCCCCGCTATTCCTGTCTCTGTCTAGGGCGAACTTAGCATGCGTCCAGCCGGAGGCAACGGCGCTGGACCGCACCGAGCACCAGCGGTTGGCCGAGACCGGTGCTCAGCCAGTGGCGCAGATGGTCCGGCCGCAGGCTGCGGCCCTGGGGATCCACAACGGCCTCCAGATCCAGCACCTGGTCCCCCCCTGCCGCGGAGGGCCCCGCGGGGGCCACCAGGTGGAGGTCGAGCAGGTAGGGGCGGCACTCGCGCTCCCGGGGGCGGCCCTTCTTGTCCTGGTCCTGCCAGGGCAGGCTGGTGGCCTCCAGCAGTGCAGCGACCGCCGCGGCCCAGCGCTCCGGCGTCAGTGCCGCCCGATCGGGGGCCGCCGGATCCGGGCCCGGCCGCAGGGTGAACCGCCACTGGGCGGAACGGATCTGCTGGGCCAGGCCGGGGGTCTCCAGGGGGACGGCCCGGACCGAGAGCAGGGTCAGCTCGGCGCTGAGCTGCGCCTGCAGGCACTCCCGGGCCGTCTCGGGGTCGACCGGGGCGGCGAAATCAAGGTCGAGCCATTCGTGCAGGCCCTCCACCCCCAGGGGCAGGGGCAGGGCCACCTGCAGCCGCGGCAGGGGATGGAAACCGCCCGTGAAGCTCACCGGCAGGCCGCTGCGGCGCAGGGCCCGCTCCATCAGGCGCAGGGTGTCGAGATGGCTGATCAGGGCCAGGGAGCCGGTCTTGGCGAAAGCGAAGCGCAGCCGGCAGACCCGCTCGCTGGCCGGCGCCCGCGGCGGCAGCGGCGGCGGCACGGGCGGTGGCGGGATCACCACGTTGTGCCCCAGCTCCGGGCCGCAGACCCCGCAGCTGCTGCAGCCCTCGAAGGAGCAGTCGGGCACGACGGCGGCGGCGAGGGCCCGGCCCAGGTCCTCCGCCAGCCAGGCCTTGTCGACCCCCGAATCGATGTGGTCCCAGGGCAGGGGCTGGCGGCAGAAGGCCTCCAGATCGCCGGTGGCGAAGGCCTCCGCCGCGCTCCAGCCGCCCATCTCCAGGGCCCGGTAGGAGCCCCCCAGGCCGGCGGCCTCGATGGCGCCGGTCCAGGCGGCATGGCTGCGGTCGGCGGATTCGAACCAGGCATCCAACCCCGCGCCGGCCCGCCAGGCCGCCTCGATCACCGGCGCCAGCCGCCGGTCGCCGCGGCCGACGAAGTCCTCCACCGCCGACAGCCGCACGTCGGTGTAGTTGGTCTTGATCCCCCGCAGGGGCCGCAGGGTGTCGCGCAGCAGCTGCTGCCGCCGCCGGAATTCGGCGGTGGACACGCTGTGCCACTGGAACGGCGTGTGGGGCTTGGGGGTGAAATTGCTGATCGTCAGGTTGAGCTGCAGCCGTCCCAGGTCGCGGCACTGCTGCTGCAGCCCCCGGCAGGTGTCGACGATGCCGAGCACGTCGGCGTCGGTCTCGCCCGGCAGGCCGATCATGAAATAGAGCTTCACGCGGTTGTAGCCGTTCTCCATGGCGGTGCGGATGCCGCGCAGCAGCTCCGCATCCGTGAGTCCCTTGTTGACGATGTCCCGCAGGCGCTGGGTGCCGGCCTCGGGGGCGAAGGTGAGCCCGGCCCGGCGGGTGCCGCCGAGGATGTGGGCGATGGAATGGTCGAAGCGATCGACCCGCTGGCTGGGCAGGGTGAGGCTGACGTTGTGCTCCGCCAGCCGGTTGCGCAGCTCCACCCCCACCGCCGGCAAGGAGAGGTAATCGCTGCAGCTGAGCGACAGCAGCGAGAAGTCGCTGTAGCCGGTGCGGAGCATGCCCTCCTCCACCGCTTCGATGACCGCCTCCGGCTCCACGTCCCGGGCCGGGCGGGTCAGCATCCCCGGCTGGCAGAAGCGGCAGCCGCGGGTGCAGCCGCGGCGGATCTCCACCGTGAGTCGGTCGTGGACCGTCTCGATGTGGGGCACCAGGCCCATGGCGTAGTGGGGCATGGGGGTGGCGGTGCGCCGCTGGATGCGGGGCGCCAGGCCCGGCTCCAGCGGCCGCAGGCTCACGCCGTCGGGCCCGGGGGCATACAGGGAGGGCACGTAGACCCCGGGCACCTCAGCCAGATCCCGCAGCAGGGCCCGGCGGCCCAGGCCGGCGGCCCGCCCCTCGGCCACCACCAGGCCGATTTCGGGCAGCAGCTCCTCCCCATCCCCCAGGGCCAGAAAATCGAAGAAGGGTGCGAAGGGCTCGGGGTTGCCCGTGGCGGTGGGGCCGCCGGCGAAGATCAGCGGCGGTGCCGCCGGGTGGTCCAGGGGCAGGTCGCCCCGGTCGGCGGCACGGATCGGGATGCCCGCCAGATCCAGCATCTCGAGGATGTTGGTGCCGCCGAGCTCATAGCTGAGGCTGAAGCCGAGGATGTCGAAGGCGGTCAGGGGCCGGTGGCTCTCCACCGCGAACAGGGGCGCCCCCCGCTCCCGCAGCCGGGACGCCAGATCGGGGGCTGGCAGGTAGGCCCGATCGCACAGCTGGCCCGGAACGGCATTGAGGATCGCGTAGAGCAGCACGTGGCCGAGGTTGCTGGCGCCGACCTCATAGACCTCCGGATAGGTGAGCGCCCAGCGCACCCGGGCCGCCGACCAGTCGCGGGGCTCCACCCCCCGCTCGTTGCCGAGGTAGCGGGCCGGCCGGGCGATGCCGCCGTCGACCAGCTCGGCGAAGGCGACGGGAGCGTCGGCGGTGCGGGCGACGAACGCGTCGGCGGTGGCGAAGGGCACGGCGGCGACCGGCGGGCTGCAGGCCGAGCGTAGGCAGGCCGGCCCGCGCCATAGGAAGATGCCGGCTGGCCCCGCCGCCCCGCCTTCCGCTTCCCACCCATGGTCCAGGTCAACGACAGCTATCTCCGGCTCAAGGCGGGCTACCTGTTCCCCGAGATCGCCCGGCGCGTCAAGGCGTTCACGGAGGCCCATCCCGGGGCGGCCGTGATCCGCCTGGGGATCGGCGACGTCACCGAACCCCTGCCGGCGGCCTGCCGGGAGGCGATGCAACAGGCGATCGAGGCCATGGGCACCCGGGAGGGCTTCCACGGCTACGGCCCCGAGCAGGGCTACGGCTGGCTGCGGGAGGCGATCGCCCGCCACGACTTCCAGGCCCGGGGCTGCGAGGTGAGCGCCGAGGAGATCTTCATCTCCGACGGCTCCAAGTGCGACAGCAGCAACATCCTCGACATCCTCGGGGCCGGCAACCGCATCGCCGTCACCGATCCGGTCTATCCGGTGTACGTCGACAGCAACGTGATGGCGGGCCGCACCGGCGACGCCGACGGGGGCGGCCGCTACGGGGGCCTCACCTACCTGCCGATCACCGCGGCCAACGGTTTCGTGGCCCCCCTGCCGGAGCAGCCGGTCGACCTCATCTACCTCTGCTTCCCCAACAACCCCACCGGCGCGGTCGCCACCCGGGAACAGCTGAAGCAGTGGGTGGACTACGCCCTGGCCCACAACGCCCTGATCCTCTTCGACGCCGCCTACGAGGCGTTCATCTCCGATCCGGAGCTGCCCCACTCCATCTACGAAATCGAGGGGGCACGGCGCTGCGCGATCGAGTTCCGCTCCTTCTCCAAGAACGCCGGCTTCACCGGCACCCGCTGCGCCTTCACCGTGGTGCCCCGGGGACTCACCGGCACCACGGCCAACGGCGAGCCGGTGGAGCTGTGGGGCCTCTGGAACCGGCGCCAGAGCACCAAGTTCAACGGCGTGAGCTACATCGTGCAGCGGGGCGCCGAAGCCGTGTACTCCCCGGAAGGCCAGGAGCAGGTGCGGGGCCTGATCCGCTTCTACATGGAGAACGCCGCCATCATCCGCCGTGAACTGGAGGCTGCCGGCCTGCAGGTGTACGGGGGCCAGCAGGCCCCGTACGTGTGGATCAAGACCCCCGACGGGCTGGATTCCTGGGGCTTCTTCGACCACCTGCTGAACCAGGCCCATGTGGTGGGCACCCCCGGCAGCGGCTTCGGCGCGGCGGGCGAGGGCTATTTCCGCCTCTCCGCCTTCAACTCCCGCGCCAACGTGGACGAGGCGATGCGCCGGATCCGGGCTCTTTAGAGTTGGCCCCTGTCAGGACCGGAGCGGCCATGCCCATGACCATCCCGCCCTTCGCCACCGTCTCCACCACCCCGGCGGCCGCCGAAACCCCCTCCCGTTCGCCGGGGGGGGCCGCCGTGATCGAGAAGGCGCCGGAGCGGGTGCGCAAGACCTCACCGCGTTACAAGGTGCTGCTTCACAACGACCCCGTGAACAGCATGGAGTACGTGGTGAACACCCTGCGCCAGGTGGTGCCCTCCCTCAGTGAGCAGGATGCGATCGCCGTGATGCTGGAGGCCCACAACACGGGCGTGGGACTGGTGATCGTCTGCGATCTGGAACCGGCGGAGTTCTACTGCGAAACCCTCAAGGCCAAGGGCCTGACGAGCACGATCGAGCCGGAGAGCTGAGTGGGCCCCCGCTGGAGCGGCACCCTTCTCTACGTGCCGCTGCTCTACGGCCTGGGCTGGCTGCTGGTGCGGCCCCTGGGCGGTCTCGCCCCGGGGCTGCGCCCTGATCAGGTCGATCTGGCCGGGGCGGTGGTGGCCCTGGTGCTGCTGCTGCTGACCCTGCCGCTGCGGTTACGCAGGGTCTGGGGGGAACCCCATCCATGGCGGAGTCTCGGGGTGCTGGCCCCGCTGCCGGCGGTGCTGGGGGCCTTCGGGAGGGGACTGCTGCGGGCCCTGGCGCTGCTGGCCCTGGTGGCGGTGGCCCTGCTGGCCTCGGGAAGCGCCCGCTGGATCGGCCCGGCCGGCCTGGACGGAGGGGAGCTGCTCAACGCCCTGGCCCTGCTGGTGGGGGTGGGCTTTGCCGAGGAGCTGGTGTTCCGCGGCTGGCTGTGGGGCGAACTGCAACGCCAGATGCCCCCCGGTGGGGCACTGCTGCTGCAGGCGGCCGTGTTCGCCCTCGTCCACCCCTGGAGCCAGGCCGGCGGGCTGGGGGCGGTGGGCCTGCTGGGGGGGCTGCTGCTGCTGGGGCTGAATCTGGCCCTGGTGCGCCGGGACGATGGCGGCGTGCTCTGGGGAGCGGTCGGCCTGCACGGCGGACTGGTGGGGGGCTGGTTCGCCCTGCAGGCGGGCCTGCTGGAACTGCTGCCAGGCGCCCCACCATGGCTGGCGGGCCCGGGCGGCACCCAGCCCAACCCCATCGGGGGTCTGGTGGGGTGGATCGGGCTGGGGGGACTGCTGGTGCTGCGCAGGCTCAGATGACGAGGAAAGACGAGGCGCTGAGCGCCGCGGGAGCGTTCGTGATCGTGGCGAACTGGACGAGCGAACCGGCTGTTCCGGAAGCGGCCCAGAAAAGCCGGCCGGAGCCTCCGCCCGCGTTGTCGTAGACGATCTGGGCACCTGTTCCAATGGCCGACCCTGTCGCGTTGGCCGTGAAGCTGGCAGCGGAAAGGACGCCCGGGGTCAACCCCGTGAAGATGGCGTCATCCAGGCGAATGGTGTCAGCCGAGGCACCAGTGAGCGTCATGATGGTGATGGTGTCCACATTCGTGGGCCCAAGTGGTGCATCAAAGACGTAAGCATCGAAGCCTTCACCCCCCGACAGGGTGTCGTTGCCTTCACCACCGATGAGAACGTCGCTGCCGGAACCACCGAAGAAGCGGTCGTTGCCTTGGCCGCCGATGAGGAGATCGGAGTTGTCACCACCGGTCAGGGTGTCACTGCCCTGGCCGCCGATGAGGGTGTCGTTGCCAGTGCCGCCAAGCAGACTGTCGTTTCCCTCTCCCCCCAGAAGGAGATCGGCGAGGTTACCGCCATCGATGGTGTCGTTGCCCTCGTCGCCATTGACCCAGTCGGTGAAGCCCGCGGCCATCGTGACGACGTCATCACCTTGGCCGTGGGCGGTGAGCTTCGTGAAGGCCGCCCCATTGATCGTGGCACCGCCAACAAGAGTGACGGACTTGTTGGCGCCGGGATCCACATACTTGAGGGCAACTCCAGGACCGGTAAAGACGTTGGTGGCGGAAAGGGTGGGAATGACACCGACGCTGGGGCCAGTGATGCGGATGCCGTAACCGCCAGCAATCGTGGCGAACGTGTTCGATGTCAGCGTGATGAGCTTGCTGACGTCATAGAGATCAAGATAGGAGCCATTCTCGAAGGTATTGCCGCTCAGCGTCGCAGCCACATTGCCGAGGATATTGCCCGTGGGGCGCACCACGGTCTGGTTGTCAGAGCGGGTGAACAGATTGCCGGAGATCTGAACCGAACCGGCGGCAACGGAACCGGTGAAATTGAGGATGTTGAAGCTGCTCAGAAAGCCGGCTTCATCGAAGAGGCTGTCGCGGATGAGAAGGCTGCCGGAGTTGTTCCAGCTGTGAAGGAAGGCGGAACCTCCAGCCCCGGTCAAGGGGTTGAACCCACCCTGCCCCTTGATCGTGACCGTGACATCGTCCAGGGTCAGATGCGTCGTGATCGGCGCGGTGGCCGAAAACGAGGTCAACGACATGTAGAGGTTGCCGTTGCCGTTCCAGCCGGTGTGGGTGCCTCGGAAGGTGACATCCTGCACAACGAAGGCGCCGGAGGTGGCCCGCAGCAGGGCGTTGCCATCGGCCAGACCACCGGCGCTGTAGTCCAGGGTCAGGTTCGCGACCGTGCCGGGCCCGTTGGGGCCATCCGTGTTTCTCTGAAAGATGCGGGTGTCCCTGACGATGGTGCCCGCCTCGGATGTGCCGCTCACGGCGTAGCCGGAGGATCGGACCACTCCGGGGACCGAGGACTGCTTGGCCAGGGACCGGATCGTGTCGTAAGTGCCATCCGCCAGCAGGATCGTGTCCCCTGCCGCTGCCGCATTGATGGCCTCACGCAGCGAGGGGATGCCGGACGGATTGACGTTGATGGTGGCCATGCTGGGGAAGTGCTTGGGGGAACCTGGGTGGGGGCAGGCTTGCAGGACAGGGGCCTGAAACCACCGCTGGACCGCCCCGTAAAGGTAGGCGACCCAAAGAGTCACGACTGTTCGTTGCGTCAATCGTGACTGGGGTCCTGTTGCTTTCCGCTCAGAGCGTCGCCGTGGCCAGGGCCCGGCGCCCCTCCACCGGCGCCCGCAGCGCCTGCTCCAGGGGAGCCACGCCGTACTCCCGCTCGAGCAGGTCCATCACGGTGCGGCCGAAGTCGGCCGGATTGCGCTCAAAGGCCTCCAGGCAGATCCGGCCGAACACCCGACCCATCGGTTCCGGGTTCCACAGCAGCTTGCGGGCCGTCCAGGGCATGAGGCTCATCGGGTCGTAGCCGGGCTTGAGCATCCCCTGGTCGAAGGCGTACTGCTCCAGGTGGGTGTGGGGCTGGAGGCCGATGAAGAAGATCGCGGGCTCCACCAAAGCGGCACCGAAGATGCGCTCCAGTTCCCGGTGATAGGCGATCGTCTGGCGGATGGTCTCGGGCCGTTCGTCGATCACGTTGAACGAATAGTTGACGGAGACATGCTCCCGGAAGCCGGCTGCCGCCAGCATCCGGCAGTTCTCCAGCACCGTGCGCAGGTTGTAGCCCATGCGCATCTTGCGGACGAGCTCCTGGGAGCCCGAGGTGATGCCGATCTCGAAGTAGCTCATCCCCGTGGCCACCATCAGCTGGGCCAGCTCGGCATCGAGATTGTCGGCACGGATGTAGGCCGCCCAGCGGATGTCCGTGAGGCCCTCCGCCTGAATGGCCCGCAGCAGGTCCTTGGCGTCGTCGATGTAGCGCCGGGCTGGGATGAACTGGGCATCGGTGAACCAGAAGCCCCGCACGCCCCGGTCATACAGCTGGCGCATCTCCCGCACCACCTCGGCGATCGGGTTGACGCGCACGGCCTTGCCCTCCACCACGGTATAGACGCAGTAGCAGCAGTTGTGGGGGCAGCCGCGCTTGGTCTGGACGCCGACGTAGAAGTCACCGCCGTCGAGGTACCAGTTCAGCTGGGGCCAGATCGCTTCGATGTAGGCGTAGTCGCAGGCGGTCTTCTCCAGGCCCGCCGGCTGCTCGTGGATCAGGCCCGGACGGGGGGCCTCGCCCACCACATAGCAGCGTTCGCCAGCGAGCGACTGGCCGCGGATCAGTTTCTCCAGCAGCCCTTCCCCTTCCCCCACCGACACCACGGAGCCGTTGGGCAGGCCGCGGCCGAGCTGCTCGTAAAAGACGCTCACCGCCCCGCCGCCGATCACCACCCGGGCCCCGGGGTTGTGCCGGCGGGCGCGCCGCAGACCCCGGCGCACCAGCCGCAGGTTGCGCCACAGCTCGCCGTAATAGGAACCCATCAGCCGCAGCCCGCCGATCGCCCCCCGCAGGCGCTTGAGGGGATTGGCGGAATAGAACACCTCGAAGGAGTTCTGCAGCGGATTGCCGCCCCGGCCATCGACCGGGGCGTAGATCTGGATGTCCCGCCAGGAGAACACCAGCAGGGTGGGCCGGAACTGGTCGACCACCTCCAGGAGCACCCGCTGCACGTCGAGGAGAGGCACGGCCGCCAGATCCAGGATCCGCTGGGGCAGCGTGGGGAAGCACTTGTGCAGGTGATCGGCCAGATAGATCGGGCCGATCGGGAAGATCGGATTGCAGGGCAGCCGCACGAGCAGCACCCGTTGATCGCTCACGGCTGACGCGGCTCGAGGGGGTCCCCGGACGCTAACAAGCGCGCCCGGGCCGCCGGTGGGGGGCCGGCCGCCCGGGGGCAGGGGGCCGGCGAGGGGAGCCTGGGAGGGGGGTCGCGGGAGGCGCCCACCACGAAGCAAAGCTTTTCTTCATGAAGGCGGCCCTCACACTCCGCAACACACTGTTACAGTGCTGCGGGGGACGGAATTCCGCCCCCATCTCCTTCCACCGACGCGGCGTTTCCGCGCCAGTGCTCGGTGTCTTCCTTCTACGCACTCATGACCGCCACTCTCCAGCAGCGCTCCGGCGCTTCGGTGTGGAACCAGTTCTGTGAGTGGGTCACCTCCACCAACAACCGTCTCTACGTCGGTTGGTTCGGTGTGCTGATGATCCCCACCCTCCTGGCCGCCACCATCTGCTTCATCGTCGCCTTCATCGCGGCGCCCCCTGTCGACATCGACGGCATCCGTGAGCCCGTCGCCGGCTCCCTGATGTACGGCAACAACATCATCTCCGGCGCTGTTGTTCCTTCCAGCAACGCCATCGGCCTGCACTTCTACCCCATCTGGGAAGCCGCCAGCCTCGACGAGTGGCTGTACAACGGTGGCCCCTACCAGCTGGTGGTCTTCCACTTCCTGATCGGCGTCTTCGCCTACATGGGCCGCGAGTGGGAACTCTCCTACCGCCTCGGCATGCGCCCCTGGATCTGCGTCGCCTACTCCGCCCCCGTGGCGGCCGCCAGCGCCGTGTTCCTGATCTACCCCTTCGGTCAGGGTTCCTTCTCCGACGGCATGCCCCTCGGCATCAGCGGCACCTTCAACTACATGCTGGTGTTCCAGGCTGAGCACAACATCCTGATGCACCCCTTCCACATGCTGGGTGTGGCCGGTGTGTTCGGTGGCTCCCTGTTCTCCGCCATGCACGGCTCCCTGGTGACCTCCTCCCTGGTGCGTGAAACCACCGAGAGCGAGTCCCAGAACTACGGCTACAAGTTCGGCCAAGAGGAAGAGACCTACAACATCGTGGCCGCCCACGGCTACTTCGGTCGCCTGATCTTCCAGTACGCCTCGTTCAACAACAGCCGCAGCCTGCACTTCTTCCTGGCTGCCTGGCCCGTGATCGGCATCTGGTTCACCGCCCTGGGCGTGAGCACGATGGCCTTCAACCTGAACGGCTTCAACTTCAACCAGTCCATCCTGGATGGCCAGGGCCGGGTCATCAACACCTGGGCCGACGTGCTCAACCGTGCCGGCCTCGGCATGGAAGTGATGCACGAGCGCAACGCGCACAACTTCCCCCTCGACCTGGCCGCTGCCAGCGCCACCCCTGTGGCCCTGACCGCCCCGGCGATCGGCTGATCCTGCCCCTCCAGATTTCTGGAACCTTCCAACCCCCTGCGCGAGCAGGGGTTTTTTTCATGGCGACGCGGTTCATGGCGACGCGGTCCGGCTGGGTAGGCTCCCTGCTTCGGAAAGCCCGATGGGCAGGGCGGTGCGATGGGCAGCAGTTTCGGCGATCTTTTCCGGATCAGCACGTTCGGCGAATCCCACGGCGGTGGGGTGGGGGTGATCATCGATGGCTGTCCCCCCCGGCTGCCCCTGGATCTGGAGCAGATCCAGGCCGATCTCGACCGACGCCGGCCCGGCCAGAGCCGCATCACCACCCCCCGCAAGGAGGAGGACCGGGTCGAGATCCTCAGCGGCCTGCTCGACGGGGTCACGCTCGGGACGCCGATCGCCATGGTGGTCCGCAACAAGGACCAGCGCCCCGGCGACTATCAGGAGATGCAGGTGGCCTTCCGGCCCTCCCACGCCGACGCCACCTACCAGGCCAAGTACGGCATCCAGGCCCGCAGCGGCGGCGGCCGCGCCTCGGCCCGGGAAACGATCGGCCGGGTGGCCGCTGGTGCGGTGGCCAAACAGCTGCTGGCCCGCACCCACGGCACCGAGGTGATCGCCTGGGTGCGCCGGATTCACACCATCGAGGCCCAGATCGATCCCGCCAGCGTGAGCCTGGAGGCGGTGGAGGCCAACATCGTGCGCTGCCCCGACGCCGCCACCGCCGAACGGATGATCGAGCGCATCGAGGCGATCGGGCGGGACGGGGATTCCTGCGGCGGGGTGATCGAATGCCTGGTGCGGCGGCCGCCGGTGGGCCTTGGCATGCCGGTGTTCGACAAACTGGAGGCGGATCTGGCCAAGGCGGTGATGTCGCTGCCGGCCACCAAGGGCTTCGAGATCGGCTCCGGCTTCGGCGGCACCGTGCTGCGCGGCAGCGAGCACAACGACGCCTTCCTGCCCAGCGACGACGGCCGCCTGCGGACCGCCACCAACAACTCGGGCGGCATCCAGGGGGGCATCAGCAACGGGGAGGAGATCCAGCTGCGGGTGGCGTTCAAACCCACGGCCACGATCCGCAAGGAGCAGCAGACCATCGATGCCACCGGCGCCGCCACCACCCTGGCGGCGAAGGGACGCCACGACCCCTGCGTGCTGCCCCGGGCCGTGCCGATGGTGGAGGCGATGGTGGCCCTGGTGCTGGCCGATCACCTGCTGCGCCAGCAGGGCCAGTGCAGCCTCTGGTAAGCCGCCGGCTCAGGGCCGCGGCGGCAGTTCCGCCAGCACCTGCCGCAGGGTCTCCGGCCCCTGGGCCACCAGCGACGAGCCCAGGGCGACGGCACCGACCCCGGCCTCCAGCCAGGGACGCACATCGGCGGGACCGAGACCGCCGGCGGCGATGCAGAAGGGGAGCGGTGGGCCCAGCGGATCCCGCAGGCGCCGCCAGTGGCCGATGCCGACGCTGGCGGCGGGGAACAGCTTGACGATCGGACAGCCCAGGGAGCGGGCCCGGTTCACCTCCGTGGGTGTCATCACCCCGGGAACCAGGGCGAAGCGGGCCATGGCCGCCGTCTCCAGCAGTTCCGCCTCCAGGACGGGGGAGACGCCGTAGGAGAAACCCGCCTCCAGGGCCGCCGCCAGGGCCGCGGGGGTGCAGATCGAGGCCGCCCCCAGACGCAGATCGGGATACGCCTCGATCAGGCGCCGGCAGTCGGGGATCCAGGCCGGCGAGGGCCCCCAGGCGATCTCCACATGGCGCACCCCCAGCGCGGCCAGCTGGCCCAGCTGGGGGGCCAGCAGCGCTGGCCGCTCAGCACGAAGCACCACCAGCAGGGGCTGGTGGTGCAACGACTGGATCAGGGACTCGCAGGGGGGCCTAGACGTAGGCGGCCACCGTCACATCGCGGGAGATCAGCAGCTCCTGGAGCTCCTCGGCATCCACGGTCTCCTTCTCGACCAGGAGCTCGGCCAGCTCATCGAGCACGGCCCGGTTGGCGAGCAGCACCTCGGTGGCGCGGCGGTAGGCGTCGGCCACCAGCTGGGAGACCTCCTCATCAATGGCGGCGGCGGTGTCCTCGGAGAAGTCGCGCTCGGCGGCGATGTCGCGGCCGAGGAACATGCCCCCCTGGGCGCGGCCCAGGGCCACCGGGCCGAGGCGGTCGCTCATGCCGAAGCGGGTGACCATCTGGCGGGCGACGCGGGCCACCTGCTGCAGGTCGTTGGAGGCCCCGGTGGTGACTTCGTCCTCGCCGTAGACGATCTCCTCGGCGACCCGGCCACCGAGGGCGACGGCCATCTGGTTCTGCAGGTAGGAGCGGGAGTAGAGGCCCGACTCCATGCGCTCCTCACTGGGGGTGAAGAAGGTGAGGCCGCCGGCCTGGCCGCGGGGAATGATGCTGATCTTCTGGACGGGGTCGTAATCGGGCATCAGGGCACCCACCAGGGCGTGGCCGGATTCGTGGTAGGCCACCAGGCGCTTGCGGCGCTCGCTCATCACCCGGTCCTTCTTCTCCGGGCCGGCCATGACGCGCTCGATGGCGTCGTTGACCTCATCCATCGACACTTCGGTCAGCTGGCGGCGGGCGGCGAGGATGGCCGCTTCGTTGAGCAGGTTGGCCAGGTCGGCACCGGTGAAGCCGGGGGTGCGGCGGGCCACCTTGTCGAGGTCGACGTCCTTGGCGAGGGTCTTGCCGCGGGCATGAACACCCAGGATCTGGAGGCGGCCGGCGTAGTCGGGACGGTCGACCACCACCTGGCGATCGAAGCGGCCCGGCCGCATCAGGGCCGAATCGAGCACGTCGGGACGGTTGGTGGCCGCCACGATGATGATGCCGGTGTTGCCCTCAAAGCCGTCCATCTCGGTGAGCAGCTGGTTGAGGGTCTGCTCCCGCTCGTCGTTGCCGCCGCCGAGGCCGGCGCCGCGCTGGCGGCCCACGGCGTCGATCTCGTCGATGAAGACGATGCAGGGGGCGTTCTTCTTGGCCTGCTCGAACAGGTCGCGCACCCGGCTGGCGCCGACGCCCACGAACATCTCGACGAACTCCGAACCGGAGATCGAGAAGAACGGCACGCCCGCCTCACCGGCCACGGCCTTGGCCAGCAGGGTCTTGCCGGTGCCGGGAGGGCCCACCAGCAGCACGCCCTTGGGAATCTTGGCGCCGACGGCGGTGAAGCGATCGGGGTTCTTGAGGAAGTCGACCACCTCGGTGAGCTCGAGCTTGGCGCCCTCGATGCCGGCCACGTCACCGAAGGTGACCTGGGTCTGGGGTTCCATCTGGACCCGGGCCTTGCTCTTGCCGAAGTTCATGGCCGGGTTGCCGCCGCCGCCCTGGGCGCGCCGCAGCAGGAAGAACAGGCCACCGAGCAGCAGCAGCGGGAAGATCAGGCTGCCGATCGCCTGCTGCCAGGCCGCCGGCTCCCGGTTGGGCTGCACGGCGATGTCGACGTTGTGGTCGGTGAGCAGCTTGAGCAGGTCCTTGTCGGGGGCGAGGTTCACCACGGCGCGCTGGCCGTCGTTCTCCACCACCTGGGCGGTGCCGCGGTCGGGGGAGATCAGCACCCTCGAGATCTCGTTGGCCTGGACGGCCTCGACGAAGTCGCTGTAGCGCAGGGTGCGGGGGGCGCGGGCCGGATCGGGCCGCTCCAGGAAGGCGGTGCCCACGGCGATCATCACGATCACCAGGAGCACGTAGAGCCCCGCGTTGCGCCAGCGTTTCTTCACGACCCTGTCTCCTGTGTGAGAGTGAAAGTAACAGAATGTTAATCGCCGTCCGGGGTCGGACGGGGCTCAGGCCGCGGCCCTGAGCACCTCCACCACGCTACGGAAGGCGAACCATTCCGGGATCTCCTCGCCGCCGCGCAGCATCTGGCGGAACTGGGTGCCGCTCAGCTTGCGGATGTGCAGCCCCCGGGCCTGGGCGTGCTCGGCGGTGACGTAGCCCTCCTCCTCGGTGTAGACGAGGTTGAGGGAGGGCACCGTCTCCATGCCGAGTTCGGTGGCCTGGTCACGGGCGAAGTCCTGGGCCTCGTAGGGGCCGTAGAAGTCCTCGCCGGTGAGGGACGATTTGCAGCCGGCCATGTCGCGGCCGATGATGAAGTGGGTGCAGCCGTAGTTCTTGCGGATGATCATGTGCTGCAGGGCCTCCCGGGGGCCGGCCATGTGCATCGCGTAGGGGAGGTAGGCCCAGCGGATGCGGGGGTTGTCCACCTCGGCGGCCAGCCGTTCGTAGGTGGCGAAGCGCACCTCTCCGGCGATGTCGTCCTCCTGGGTGGGACCGCAGGTGGGGTGCACCAGCACCACCCCCCCCTTGCTGACGTTGGGGGCCTCGAGGGCGCGGGTGAACAGCTCGTAGTGGGCCCGGTGGATGGGGTTGCGGCACTGGAAGGCCACCACGTCCTGGCCCGCCGGCAGGGTGGCGCGCACCTCCACCGGGGTGCTGCAGGGGAACACCCGCTCCGGCAGGGCCAGACCCTGCAGACTTCCGCCCAGGTAATAGCGACCGCGCTCGGTGGCGATCATGCGCACCGCCGGGTGCTCCAGGGAGGTGGTGCCGTAGCAGCCCTTGGCCTCGACCACCTTGTCGGGCTCCCAGCGGCTCTCCACGGTGAGCACGGCCAGGTCCTGGCCTTGGTAGGTGAGCAGCAGCCGCTGGCCCACGGCGATGGAGGCGTCGTCGGTGTCGAAGACGATCGGCAGGCCGAACAGCAGGCCGCTGGTGGTGCGGTGGCCGGCCACCACCGCGTCGTAGTCCTCCTGGTGCATGAAGCCGCGCAGGGGCGAGAAGCCGCCCACGATCAGCAGCTCCACGTCGCAGGCGTTGCGGTGGCTGCACTCCAGCACCTTGTCCACCGAGGCGCGGGCCTCCTCCACCGCCGCGGCCCGCTGGTCGGACGGCACCATCAGATCGACGAGGCTGCCGCCGTGGGGGGCGATCAGATCGGAGCGGGCGGCGGTGTTGGCGAGCGTCATGGCGACGGGCCGGGGCTGCACAGGGAATGGGCCCATCCTCCCAGACCAACCTTCGGCCGTGAAAAAGGGCGGCCCAAAAAAAGGGGCCCGCGGGCCCCTGGAATCAACGGGTTGTCGAGGAGCCGGTTAGGGCCCTGCCTTGGACTCAGACCTGCTCAAGGCGGCCGTAGAGCTCGCCGGTGATCTTGACGTCGACGACGGCCTTGGTGCCCATGTCGGTGTCGGAGGGCTGGATGGCGGTGAACACCCCGGCGAACTCGCCGGTGCTGGGATCGACCTTGGTGATCGAGAGGTCCATGGTGCCGGAGCCATCCACGTAGCGCTTGACGGTTTCCCCGGCGAACTCATCGCCGGCGGGCACCAGACCCACGGCGCTGCTGTAGCCGGTGGTCAGGCCGCGGCCCTTGGGATCCAGGAAGTTGCTGGTGCGGTAGCTGGGGGCGCGGTACTCGCCCTTGAGGTCGGTGCTGGTGGAGAAGGCGGTGCCGGCGGCGGAGGCCTTGAGCTCCTTGCTGGAGAACATAAAGGGCACTTCCTCACCGCCGGGCATCAGCACGGTGATCGGCTGGAAGTCGATGCCACCCAGTTCCTTGAAGGTGAGCTTGTCACCGCTGACCTTGAGGTCGCCGTAGACCTGATCAAGGCTGGAGGTGTAGCGGGTGAGGATCTTGCCGGCGACGAACTGGGCTTCCTGGCGCTTGTTGGCGGGCTCCCCCTTCACGAACACCTCGGAGGGGTGCATGCAGATCTCCTTGAGCTGGTAGGTGGCCGAGGGATCCAGGGAGATCGTGCCGCGGGCGGAATCGGGCAGGGTCGGGCAGTCGTTCGCCAGACCGGTGTTGTGGATGTCTTCGTAGGTGAGGTTGGCCCGATCAACGGCCTTGGCCCCGCCGCTGCATGCGGACACCAGGGTCAGGCACAGAGCCAGCACGAGGGCCAGCAGGGGACGGAAACGCATGGGGAGAAGCCGCAGAGACGGAACGGGAACTGGGCTGGCCGGGATCCTACCGGTGCAAAACGCCCATTCCAGGTGGCTTGCGTGGGCTCTCAACAACCTGTATGAGAGGGAGATGACCCTGAGCCGCACCCACCCGATCGACGAATCCACGCCCTCCCCGCCGCAGTCCGCAACCGCGTCCGCACCCGCGCCCGCGCCCGACCCAGCCTTCGACCCAGCTGCCGACCCCGAGCTCCAGGGGGCCCTCGACACCCTGCTGAGGATCGCCGAGCAGCGCGCCGAGCAGCCCGAAGCCCTGCTCGATCTGCTCCGCCGCATCGAGCACCTGCACCGCACCATCCAGGACGGCCCCTTCCGCAGCAGCCTCCCCGGCGACCGCAACGGCCTGTTCACCCTGCTCTCCGAGATGGAGAGCAGCGGCGGCTGGCCCTACATCCCCCGGCTGCAGCTGCGCACGTTCATGGATCTGCTGGCGCCCGAACCGGAGTCCTGAGGGCCGCCGCTTCCGCCAGCGCTGAGAGCAGCCGGTGGGCCAGGGCCAGCTTGCCCATGGGCTCCAGGCGGCGCTCCCCGGATCCCGGCCCCAGCAGCCAGCCCTCGTTGCCGGCCGACCCGAACCCCGCCCCGGGGCGGTCGATCGGGTTGGCGAACAGGAGATCGCAGCCCTTGCGGGCGAACTTGGCGCGGGCCTCTTCGAGCACCTCACCGCTCTGGGCGGCGAACCCCAGGATCGCCTGGGCCGGCGGCCGGCTCTGCACCAGGGCCGCCAGCAGATCGGGCACCGGCTCCCAGCCACCGGTGAGGGAAGCCTCCAGGGCCTCCTTGGGGAGCTTGTGGCCCTCGGGGCTGCGGCGACGGTGGTCAGCGACGGCGGCGGCCATGGCGATGGCGTCAGCGCCCCCCTGAAGCCGCAGCAGGGCCGTTTCCATCTCAGCGGCGGTGACCACGGGGTGGCGCTGGAGACCCTCCAGCCAGGCCGGATCGACCGCCAGCGGGCCATGCACCAGATCGACGCTGGCACCGCGCAGGCGGGCGGCCTGGGCCAGCAGCACGCCCATGCGTCCAGTGCTGGGGTTGGTGAGGCAGCGGGCCGGATCGAGGGCCTCCCGGGTGGGGCCGGCACTGACCAGCAGGCGGCGCCCGGCCCAGTCGCGGCGGCAGCCGGCCAGCATCACCGACTCCAGCGCCAGCAGCAGCAGCGCCGGGTCCGCCATGCGCCCATCACCCACCCGGTCGCAGGCCAGCAGGCCGCTGCCCGGCTCCAGGGGCAGCACCCGCCCCCAGTCCTGCAGCTCCCGCCAGTTGCGGCGCACCGCAGGGGCGGCCCACATGGCGCTGTTCATGGCCGGGGCGGCCACCACGGGGGCCTCGCAGGCGATCAGGGTGCTGGCCAGCAGGGTGTCGGCCATGCCGTGCACCCAGCGGGCCAGGCTGGTGGAGCTGAGGGGGGCCAGCAGCACCACCTCGGCCCACTCGGCCAGGGCGATGTGCAGGGGCCGGGCCTCCCGGTGGCTCCACTGGTCGGCCTCGATGTGGCAGGGGGAGCGGCTGAGGCTGGCCAGGGCCACCCCGCTCACCAGCCGCTCGGCGGCGGGGCTGAGCACACAGCGCACCAGGGCCCCCCGCTGCACCAGGGCGCTGACCAGCTGGGGCAGCTTGACGGCGGCGATGCTGCCGCTGATCAGCACCAGCACCCGCCGTCCCGCAAGGGCGTCCTCCTCACTCCTCATCGAAAGGTTCCTGATCCACCAGATGGACGTAGGGCCGGATCAGGTCGGGGCGGTGGATGGCCAGGGCCCGCAGCAGGTGCCAGTCGGCCAGGCCCGCGAACGGGGTGGGGTAGTCGTCGTCCTCGAGGCGTCGGGCGAGCTCGGCGATGGACGCCTCATCGAAGGCCGCGAGCCGCTCGGGGGTGATGGACAGGCTGGAATCAACCAAGGGGGCGGCCGGGGAGGGGGACGGGATGGTGATAATGGCGATCGAAGGGGAATTAGCTCAGCTGGTAGAGCGCTGCGATCGCACCGCAGAGGTCAGGGGTTCGAGTCCCCTATTCTCCATCCACCATTCTCCCCGGCCGGGCTCCCGGCAGCCCAGGCCCACGCCCACACCTGCCGATGGACTGGAGCAGCGACGCCGAAACCAGCCTGAAGGAGATCCCGTTCCTGGTGCGGCCGATCATCCGGCGCAAGATCGAATCCCTGGCCCGCGAGGCTGGGCTGGACGGTGTGGATCTCGCCTTCTACCAGCAGGCCAAGGAGCGGTTCGGACGGAAGTGAATCGGCGATGGGGTAAAAGAGGGGGTTGATCAGGGGCCCGCTCAATGTCGCAGTCCAAGCGCGAACAGGTTGTCAGTCATCTGCGCTACATCCGCCAGGAGCTGCGGGAGATGCACCAGGGCGTCATGGAGGACGGCCTGCTGCCGGAGGCCGGGGAGGTGCGGGGGGTGATGGCCCAGATGGAAGCCCTGCTGGAACTGCTGGAAGGCAAGGGATCCCGCAAGAAGGACGGGGACGGCTGAATCGCGACGTCTGAGAACGACCACGCCACCCGTCAAGCCCCTGCAGGGACGCTCCGGTCAGCGGCTGCCCCCCCTTGCCCGACCCGCTGGAGATTGGTTTGCTGGTGTCGTCCCCATCACCCCGCCCGGGCCTCGGCCTCGGGCTTTTTTATTGGCATCCCCTATCGGTGGGGGGAAAATGCTGTCAAGACGCCAGAGATGGTGTAGACAAGAGATCGCAGGGATTGGGCCGGGTGATGGGGATCACCGCCAGTGGCTTTCCACCCTCGGGTGGTGAGCCCCCTGCTCCCCCTTTCCACCCAGCGGCAGGTTCGCACCGTTGCCTCCCCGCTTCCAGCAGACCCGATTTCAGCAGCGGATCACCCAGTCCGGCAACCTGCTGGAGGCCTGGGCTGAAAATCCCTGGCGCCGCCTTTCCCTGCTGCTGATCGTGCTGCTGGGCGGCTTCGTGATCGGCGGCAGCGTCGGCTCCATCACCGGCGCCCTGTCCCTGTTCGATCCCCTCGGCGCCCTGGTGTGCGTGCTGGCCATCGAAGTGGCGGCCCGGCTGCGGGGCCGGCTGCTGGTCCAGCCGCTGAAACTGCGGCTGCAGGTGCTGGACATGGCCCGCATGGGCCTTCTCTACGGCCTGCTGCTGGATGGCTTCAAGCTGCTCTGAGGGGCCCGAGGCGCCTTCCGACGGGCTGAGCCCTCAGACGGCGGCCAGCAGATAGAGGAGGGCCATCCGGATGGGAATGCCGTTGCGGACCTGCTCCTCCACCAGGCTGCGGCCGGGATCGTCGAGCAGTTCACCGGCGATCTCCACCCCCCGGTTCACCGGGCCGGGGTGCAGCACCGGCACGGCGTCGCCGCAGAGGGCCAGGCGCCGGTGGCTGAGCCCGTACTGGCGGTGGTAGGTGTCCAGGCTGGTGAGCAGGTGCTGCTGCATCCGCTCCTTCTGCAGACGCAGGGTCATGACGGCATCCGCCCCGGGCAGGGCCTCCTCCAGGCGCCGCTCGACCCGCACCCGGCCCCGGGCGGCCACCGGGTCGGCCCCCTGGCCCGGCGGCGGGGCCAGCACGAAGTCGGCGAAGCAGTCGGGCAGCAGGGTGGCCGGCCCGCAGAGCACCACGTCGGCGCCGCAAGCGGTGAGGGCCCAGAGGTTGGAGCGGGCCACCCGGGAATGGAGCACGTCGCCGACGATGACGATGCGGCGGCCCCGCAGGCTGGCGGGGGAGGGGGCCTCGGGCTCGAAGTGGCGCGCCAGGGTGAACAGGTCGAGCAGGCCCTGGCTGGGGTGGCTGTGCAGGCCGTCACCGGCGCTGAGCACCGACACCCGCTCGCCGCAGCGGTCGAGGTCGCGGGCCAGGCTGTGGGGCACCCCGGCGCAGCGGTGGCGCACCACCAGGATGTTGGCGCCCATCGCCACGTAGGTGCGGGCGGTGTCCAGCAGGCTCTCCCCCTTGCTGAGGGAGCTCGACGACGGCGAGAAGCTCTGCACCTCCGCCGAGAGCCGTTTGGCGGCCAGCTCGAAGCTGCTGCGGGTGCGGGTGCTGGGCTCGAAGAAGAGGCTGGTCATCAGCCGGCCCTGGAGGGCGGGCAGGCGCCGGGCGCCGGCCACCGGCAGGGCCCGGAAGCGCTGGGCCAGTTCGAGAACGGTGGCGAAGTCGTCGACCGAGAAGGACGCCAGGTCGAGCACATGGCGGTGACTCCAGCCGCTCAAGGCGTTCTGCTCCCGTCGAACGCCCCAACCGTAGAGGCCAGCAGGGCGGCGAGCCCATCCTGGCGGGGCGTGCGATCGCCGCGGGCGCGCCGGCTGACGCTGCGGCTGGCGCGCAGGTACCAGCGCCAGGGCAGCTCCTGCCCCTGGGAAACGCCGATGCGCTGGGTCTGCAGCAGCGGCGCCTCCCCCTGGGGCCCTGGCCCCTCCAGCAGCGCCGCCACATCGGGCAGCCGCGAGGCCAGCCACAGGCCCGAGGCCGGCGCGGCGATCCGGCCGTCCTGACGGCGGTCGATGGCGAAGCAGCGGGCCAGCAGGCCGGGGCCGGCCGCCGCCCGCTCCGGCTCCCCCGGCAGGGCGGCCGCCCGCAGCAGCACCCCGTTGGCCCAGTCGGGACGGCCGGTGACCACGTTGACGCAGTGGTGCACGCCGTAGGTCAGGTAGACGTAGAACCGGCCGGGCTCCCCGAAGAGGGTGTCGTTGCTCGCCGAGCGGCGGCGGTGGCCGTGGCAGGCAGGCTCGCTCTGGCAGTAGGCCTCGGTCTCGACGATCACGCCCCAGCGCAGGGCGCCCGACGGCTGACGCCGCAGCAGCAGGCAGCCGATGAGCTCCGGGGCCACCACCTCGGCGGGGCGGGCGAAGAAGGACGGGGGGAGGGGAGGAACCGGAGGGGCGTGGCAGCTGGTCACCATGGGGCGGCCTCCGGCCGAGTCTGCAGCCAGGTCGCTGGCTTTTCCGTTGCGTTTTGCATCCCGTGTCCCTTGGTACGGCGGGGAGGGACTCGGCTGGCTTAACCAGGTCTTAACCAAGGGATAACGTTCGGCGGCCATGGCGAAGCGCTACTCCATTCTCGATCGGCTGCGCTTCACCCGGACAGGCCTGAAGGCCCGCCTCGATTACCTGAAGTCCGGGTACATCTTTGTGCACGTCCCCCGGTGCGGGGGCACCTATGCCGCCACCCTGATCCACGGCCGCCCCCTCGGGCACCTCTATGCCGATTTCATCCGGCGCAAGCTGCTGGGCGATCGCCTCTATGCCGCCCGAACCTCCGTCGCCTTCGTTCGCTGTCCCGTCGAGCGACTGATTTCGGCCTACTGCTTCTCGCTTCGCGGCGGCACCGAGCTGGTGTCCCAGTTTCCGCTGCACAGGCCCCCGCGCTGGGCTCTGACGGATTTTCGGACCTTCTGTGAGGACTGGCTGTTTCAGCAGAGCCTGCATCGGGTTGATTTCATCTTCCGGCCCCAGAGCTGGTGGCTGTTCGACGAATCCGGCCACCTGATCGTTGATGAGGTCAGCCATCTGAGCCGGCTGGATTCCTGGCTTCAGGAGAAGGGCTTCGTCAGCGAAGACAGCCCGGTGAAGGTCAACGCCTCGGAGCAGGGCCTGGCCGAGGAAGCGCGCCGGGCGCTGTCTCCGTCCCTGATCGGCTCGATCCGGGATTTCTACGCCCAGGACCTCGAGCTGCTCAGCGCCCACCTCGCCTGACGCCCCACGGAACCGCCGACGGTGCGGGGAAGCGGACCGGAGGCCGCCCCGGGGAGCGGTGGACGCGCCGACGGGCCACACTGGCCTCAGCGCTGAACAGCCCTACCTCCTGATCAACGCCCCACCATGGAAACCGCCAGCTTCAACCTCGGCACCGTGCTTCTGGCCGTCAGCGGCCTGTTCGTGCTGACCACCCTGTTCTTCGGCACCAAGGGGGGCTACTACGACACCGACGACTACGACGGCAACGGCACCGCCCACTGAGTTCGGCCCGCTGGCGGCCGTCGGGCCACCGATCAGGAACTGCCGAGCCGTTCGGCCTCGGGACAGTCGCCGGTGGTGGGCAGGTCGTCGGCATCGGCGGAGCGGCTCACCGAGGCCAGCCGGGTGCTGACGGCCCCGATCGAGGCCAGCCGGACGCTCTCCTCCCAGCTGTGGCGCTCGTCGCCGTCCTCATCGTCGTAGCGGAGGGTGACCAGATCGCCCTCGATCTCCACCACCAGGGCCCGCTCGATCCAGCGCTGCTGATCCAGCAGGTAGACCCAGACCGGCCGCTGCTCCAGGCGAAAACGGTCGAGCTTGCGATGCAGCATCGTGACGCCGCGGATAGGGTCGATCCTAGGCAGCACGGCGCCGGCCGCCATGTTCACCATGACCCGATCGATGCCCAGCACCGCTCCAGGCCCCAGCACGGTTCCGGGCCCCGTGGCCAGCAACGAGGAGATCCGGCTGCAGCTGCGCAGCTGGCCCGAGGTGGAGGACTACCTCAGCCGCTGCCGGGGGGTGATCGTGCCGCTGGGCTCCACCGAGCAGCACGGGCCCACCGGTGCCATCGGCACCGACGCCCTCACTGCCGAAGCCGTGGCCCTGGAGGTGGGACGCCGCACCGGGGTGCTGGTGACGCCCGCCCAGGCCTTCGGCATGGCCGAGCACCATCTGGGCTTCGCCGGCACCATCAGCCTGCAGCCCTCCACCCTGCTGGCCGTGCTCCATGACGTGGTGCTCTCCCTGGCCCGCCACGGCTTCGAGCGCATCTACGTGATCAACGGCCACGGCGGCAACATCGCCACCGCCCGGGCCGCCTTCGCCCAGGCCTACGGCACCGCCGCCTCCCGGGGGCTGCCGGGCGCCGAGCGGCTGCGCTGCCGTCTGGCCAACTGGTTCACCGCCGGCCCGGTGATGCGGGAGGCGCGCGATCGCTACGGCGAGCGGGAGGGGCACCATGCCACCCCCAGCGAGATCGCCCTCACCCTGCACCTGGAGCCCAGCCTGGGCGCCAAGCAGCGGCCGCTGCCGGAGGCGGCCCCGGCCGGGCCGATCCATGGCCCCGAGGACTTCCGCCGCCGCCATCCCGATGGCCGCATGGGCTCCGACCCGTTCCTGGCCAGCGCCGAGCATGGCGCCCGCTTCCTGGAGCTGGCGGCGGCGGCCCTGGCCGACGACCTGGCCGACTTCCTGGGGCCGGACGGGGAAGCGGGCTGAGGCGGCGACGGCCGCGGCTAGGTTCGGACGACGACGACGAGCGCGACGATGGAGCGGATCACGGCCGACGATGTGCGCAAGGTGGCCCAGCTGGCCCGCCTGGCCCTGCCCGAGGAGCGGATCGCCACCTACACCGTTCAGCTGGAGCGGATCCTCGACTACGTCGCCCATCTCGAGCAGGTGGACACCGAAGGGGTGCCCCCCACCACCCGGGCGGTGGAGGTGGTCAACGTCACCCGCCCCGACGCGGTGGATCCCACCCCGGTGCGCGAGGAGCTGCTGTCCCTGGCCCCCCAGCGGGAGGGGGATTTCTTCCGGGTGCCGAAGATTCTGGGCGACTGAAACCGGACGGCGGTGACAAGGCGCTCAGCGCACCGGCAAGATGGCGGTGCGGTGCAGCAGTTCAAGCACCCGCCGGCGGGCATGGCGGGTGGGCATCAACCGGACCAGGGGACGCAGACGGCTGCGGCGCTTCTTGTGGGAGCGCACGCCCAGAAAGATGTCGTAAAGGAAGTTGAGACTGTCGGCGCGGCTCTCGAACAATCCCAGCCGCTGGGGTGAACCCTTGGCATCGAGAATCGGCTTGGTGGCGTGATACGCCGGCTGGTACTCGAACCAGGGGATCGACGGCCAGAGATGGTGAATCAGGTGGTAGTTCTGGCCCATGATCAGCCAGTTCATCAGCCTGCTCGGGTAGACGCGGGCGTTGTGCCAGCGGTTGCGGGACTGGAAGGGCCGGTGGGGGAGGTAATCGAAGAACAGACCGAGGGTGACGCCCACCATCAGGGCCGGGGCGAACCAGCAGTTGAAGACGAACGGCAGGAAGTTATGCCGGGCGGCCGCCACCACGATCAGCACGAAGATGGTGCGGGCCAGGACCCACTCGAACAGCTCGTTGTGGCGCCAGAGGCGATGGCGGAAGAAGAAGACCTCGTGATAGAAGAAGCGCGGCGCGATCAGCCACAGGGGCCCGAAGGTGCTGACGATGTGGTCGGGATCGAGCTTGGGGTCGTTGACGTGGGCGTGGTGCTGCAGATGCACCCGGGTGAACACCGGGAAGCTGAAGCCCAGCAGCAGGGCCGCCCCATGGCCCATCACCGCGTTCCAGATGCGGTTGGGATGGGCGGCGTTGTGGCAGGCGTCGTGGATGACGGTGCCCTCCAGGTGCAGGGCCAGGAAGCCCAGGGCCAGCAGGGCCGGCAGGGGCCAGCCCCCCACGAACCAGCCCCAGATCGTCAGGGCCGCCAGGCCATAGCCCGCCAGGAAGAGGCCCACCGTGGGGTTCCAGGCGGCGGGGGGATCCAGGTACTCCCTGGGGACACTGAGCCGCGGCACGGGCGTGGTCGAAGCCACGGAGGCGGACGTGGGTGCCAGCGTGTCTGTCATGACCTGGGCCAGGTCCGGATCCCCATCGGAGGCCCCAGATTACGGAAGACGCCCGGTGGGCGCGACAGGGCGACCCGGGTCGGCGTGATCACGGCTGGTTGGGGCCGAGCGGCAGGCTGCGCAGGCTGCCGGTGATGTCCACCAGGGGGAACTCGGTGGCTCCCCAGCCATCGGGGGGCAGCAGCGACGGCGCGTCCGGGGCCGGGGCCACCGCGGCACCGGCGGCAAAGGCGCCGTCGGTCCAGGCGAGCAGCAGCCCCCGCAGGGCGCCGCCGCCGTCAGCGAAGTGGGAGCGCAGGTTGAAGTGGTCGCCATCCTTGGCCAGCACGAGCCGGTGGCCGCCGCCGGCGTTGCGCGCCTCCATCGCCATGGGGCGCAGCGCCTCAGGACCGGAAGGCACCACCCAGTCGCGGCTGCCGCTCACCAGCAGCACCCGGCCGTTCATGGCGCGGCCCGAACCCTGATCGAACAGCAGCGACATCGGCGGGCTGACCGCCACCACCGCCTTGACCCGGGGATCGGCCAGGCCGGCCTGGTCGGCGGAGCTGAGGAAGCTGCACTGCAGCACCCAGCTGACATTGCGGGCCGGATTGGTGACGTCGTCGCAGAAGCGCTTGAGCAGGGCCGCACTGGGCCGGGCCCCGGCCAGCTGCAGCACCGTGGTGGCGCCGTAGGACTGGCCCATGGCCACGACGGCATCGGTGCGCAGACCGGCCGGCAACCCCAGGCTGCCGGCGGCGGCCGCATCGATGGCGGAGGTCATGTCCATCGGCCGCAGCCGCAGGTCCTCCGGCTTGGGGGGCGGCACCTGGCCGGAGAGCATGGCCTGCTGCTGCGACTTGTCGCTGCCGGGGTGGCGGGGCAGCAGCACGGTGTAGCCGTGGCTGGCCAGGTGCCGGCCCCAGCCCTCGAAGCTTTCGGGGTCGTCCCAGAGGCCGTGGGAGATCAGCACCAGACGGCCATTGGAGCCGGTTTCCGGCTGGATGGTGACCACCTGGAGGGGCTTGGGGCGGTGGGTGACGGGGATCGCCAGCTCCTGGCGCTTCACCGCCAGGGGGCCGGCCTGGCTGAGAGCCGGGCTGATCCCGGCGGCGGGCAGGGAGGCCACCAGCTGGTTGCCCAGGCGCTGCTGGCTGGTGAGTCGATCGATGGCGAAGACCACCCGCTGCAAGTCCACCGTGGCGCTCTTGCCGGGCAGGGCCTCCAGCACCTCCAGCAGGTTGAGGCTGCCCTTGGCCTGGCTGCTCTCCAGGGAGGCCGCCAGCTGGCTGGAGTCGAGCGGCTGGCGCACCCCCTCCACCAGCACCACCGAGGAGATCAGCAGCAGCACCTGGTTGACCAGGGGTGAACCCACCGACTGCTCGGCGAGGGCCTTGAGCGGCAGGGGCAGGGGCGTCTGGAAGGCCTCCACCAGCCGGCGGCCGATGGCGCCGTTGGTGGCCCGATCCAGCTCGGCGAGGTCACTGTTGCCGGAGAGCAGGGTGCGCTGATCCTTCAGCTCGCGGATCTGAACCGTGAAGGCCGTCTCGAGCAGGGGCAGGGTGAGCTGGATCTCCTCCAGCGCCCGGACGGGAGCCGCCGCCAGCAGCGGCCCCACGCCAAGGAGCAGCGCCGTGAGCTGGCGGAGAGGGCTCGTCATGCAGGCATTCCCATTGATGGGAAGCGTAGGTGCGCCCTCGAAAGCACACCCCAAGGGGGCCCGGATCCGTCAGGGATGCCCACCGGGGGACTTGAACCCCCACGACCTGAGCCACTGGAACCTAAATCCAGCGCGTCTACCAATTCCGCCAGGTGGGCCTGGATGGACTTTAGACAGACTGGCTGGTGCGATCCGTCGGCGGCGGCGCCCCGGTGGTCACCGCCCAGAATGGGACCAGACGTCGCCCCGGCCATGCTTGCCACCCTCGGAGGCTTCCTGGCCCTGCTGCTCGGCACGCTGCTGCTGCTGCTGCCCCTGCTGGCCTCGGAGCTGAGCCGGGCCAGGGATTCGGTGTGGGGGGCGGTGGTGCTGCTGCTGGGCCTGGTGCTCGTCACCAGCGCCGAGCGGCTCACCGGTGCGCCGATGCTGGCGGTGCTCTGCGGCGGCCTGCTGATCGGCCGGCTCGGGGTGGAGGTGGGCCAGGGCCGCTGGCGCATGCTCACCGACGAAGAACGCCAACGGCTCTGGTCGTGGGAGCGCTGGCGGACCAGCCTCAGCCAGCTCGGGGCCTCCCTGGGGCGGCTGCTGCAACTCGGCGCCGGCCTGGCCAGCGGCCTGGGGGCCTGGCTGGCGGAACGGCGCGCCGCCCGCCCCACCAGCACCAAGAAGTGGGTGCGGCCCGAGGCGGACGCTGCCGCCCCAGCAGCGGCACCGGAGGCCGCCGCAGTGGCTGTGGCGGCGGAGGTGGCCCAGGAGGAGGTGGCCGCGGTGGAGGAAGTGGCGGCGGTGACGGCGGTGGCCGAGGTGGCCGAGCCGGAGACCACCGGGGCGCCCGAGGCGACCGGCGATGGGCCCCTGGTGGTCAGCGACTTCGAGGCGATCGACGCCCTGCTGGAGCAGGCCATCCCGGAAGCCCCGCCGGAGGCAGCGCCGGAGGCCACACCGGAAGCCCCGCCCGAGCCGACGACGCCGCTGCCGGAGGAGGGTCTCGGCGAGGCGGGATAATCCAGCCTTCTCGCGCCCCGGCGACGTGACGGCAAGCCCGGCGTCCTACAAGGACACGCTCAACCTGCTGCAGACGCCCTTCGCGATGCGGGCGAACGCCCGGGTGCGGGAGCCGGAACTGCAGGCCTTCTGGAAGGAGCACGACCTCTACGGACGGCTCAGCCGCGGCAACCCGGGGGAGCCCTTCACCCTGCATGACGGCCCGCCCTACGCCAACGGCGCCCTGCACGTGGGCCACGCCCTCAACAAGATCCTCAAGGACATCATCAACAAGCACGCCCTGCTGCAGGGGCGCCGGGCCCGGTTCGTGCCGGGCTGGGACTGCCACGGCCTGCCGATCGAGCTGAAGGTGCTGCAGGGGATGGGCAGCGAGGAGCGGCGGCAGCTCACCCCCATCGACCTGCGGCGCCGGGCCCACGCCTACGCCCTCGAGCAGGTGGAGGCCCAGAGGAGCGGCTTCCGGCGCTGGGGCATCTGGGCCGACTGGGATGAGCCGTACCTCACGCTGCAGAAGTCCTACGAGGCGGCCCAGATCGGCGTCTTCGGAAAGATGGTCCTGGCGGGCCACATCTACCGGGGCCTCAAGCCAGTGCACTGGAGCCCCAGCTCCCGCACCGCCCTGGCCGAGGCCGAGCTGGAGTACCCCGACGGCCACACCTCCCCCAGCGTCTACGTGGCCTTTCCGGTGGTGGACCTGCCGGCGCCGCTGGCCGGGCTGCTGGCCGACGCCGGCATCGCCGGACCCACCGATGCGGCCCACCGGGAGCAGCTGTTCGTGGCCATCTGGACCACCACCCCCTGGACCCTGCCGGCCAACCTGGCGGTGTCGGTGAATGGCCAGCTGGATTACGCCATCTGCCGCGACGGCACCACCAACGGCGGCACCCCCCGCTACCTGGTGGTGGCCGCCCAGCTGGTGGAGTCGCTGCGCTCCAGCCTGGAGCGCCCGCTCGAACCGCTGCTCACCCTCAAGGGGGCCCAGCTGGAGGGCATCCTGTACCGCCATCCGCTGCTGGATCGCACCAGCCCGGTGGTGATCGGCGGCGACTACATCACCACCGAAACCGGCACCGGCCTGGTGCACACGGCGCCGGGCCACGGCGTCGACGACTTCCACACCGGCAACAAATACGGTCTGCCGGTGCTCTGCCCGGTGGATGAGGCCGGCACCCTCACCGCCGAGGCGGGCCCCTTCGCCGGGCTGAACGTGCTCAAGGACGCCAACCCGGCGATCATCACCGCCCTGCGGGATGCCGGCCTGCTGCTGGCCGAGCAGCGCTACGAACACCGCTATCCCTACGACTGGCGCACCAAGAAACCGACCATCTTCCGGGCCACCGAGCAGTGGTTCGCCTCCGTCGACGGCTTCCGCGCCCAGGCCCTGGAGGCGATCGCGGCGGTGGAGTGGCTGCCGGCCAGCGGCCGCAACCGGATCGAGGCGATGGTGCGCGACCGGGGCGACTGGTGCATCTCCCGCCAGCGCTCCTGGGGGGTGCCGATCCCGGTCTTCTATCACCGCGAGACGGGCGAGGTGCTGCTCAACGCCGACACCCTGGCCCACGCCGAGGCCCTGATCGCCGAGCACGGCGCCGATGTCTGGTGGGAGCGGGACGAGGCGGGCCTGCTGCCGCCGGCCTGGGCCGACCAGGCCGACCAGTGGCGCAAGGGCACCGACACGATGGATGTGTGGTTCGACTCGGGCTCCTCCTGGGCCGCCGTGCTGCAGGGCCGGGGACTGCGCTACCCCGCCGATCTCTACCTGGAGGGCTCCGACCAGCACCGCGGCTGGTTCCAGAGCAGCCTGCTCACCTCGGTGGCCGTGAACGGGACGGCCCCCTACCGGCGGGTGCTCACCCACGGCTTCACCCTCGATGAGAAGGGCCGCAAGATGAGCAAATCGCTGGGCAACGTGGTGGACCCCGTTGTGCTGGTGGAGGGGGGCAAGAACGAGAAGCAGGAGCCGGCCTACGGCGCCGACGTACTGCGGCTGTGGGTGAGCTCGGTGGATTACTCCGCCGACGTGCCGCTGGGGCCCGGGATCGTCAAGCAGCTGGCGGATGTGTACCGCAAGGTGCGCAACACGGCCCGCTATCTGCTGGGCAACCTGCACGATTTCGTGCCCGCCGAGCATGCGGTGGCGATCGAGGATCTCCCCCTGCTGGATCGCTGGATGCTGCAGCGCACCGCCAGCCTGATCGAGGCGGTGAACGCCGACTTCGAGCGCTACGAGTTCTACCGCTTCTTCCAGGCCCTGCAGAACTTCTGCGTGGTGGATCTCTCCAACGTCTACCTCGACATCGCCAAGGACCGCCTCTACGTGAGTGCGGCCGGCGACTTCCGGCGCCGCAGCTGCCAGACGGTGCTGCACCTGGTGGTGGAGCGGCTGGCGGGGCTGATCGCGCCGGTGCTCTGCCACATGGCCGAGGACATCTGGCAGAACCTGCCCTACCCGGTGGCCGAAGCCTCGGTGTTCGAGCGGGGCTGGCCCACGGTGCCGGAGAGCTGGGCGGCGCCGGAGCTGCTGGCGCCGATGCAGCGGATCCTGGAGCTGCGCGCCCAGGTGAACCGGGTGCTGGAGGGCTGCCGCGGCCGGGGGGAACTGGGCGCCTCCCTCGAGGCCCAGGTGCAGCTGGAGCTGGAGGCGCCGGCCGCGGATGGGGCGGTGGAGGCGGCCACCCTGCCCGAGGCCCTCGCCCTGGTGGAGGCCAGCCCCCACCCCGAGGTCGACAACCTGGCCGACTGGCTGCTGGTCTCGGCCCTGCGGGTGGGCGGACCGCCGCCGGCGGAGACCCTCCTGGCGGAGACCGAGGAGGAGGGGGTGCGGGTGCGGATCGCGCGGGCGGCGGGGACGAAGTGCGAGCGCTGCTGGCACCACGAGAGCGACATCGGCCAGCACCCGGAGCATCCCAGCCTGTGCGGGCGCTGCGTGGGGGTACTGGAGCGTCAGGGGGCGGGGCCCGCCTGAACCGGAGCCCCGGCGGACGCCAGGGCTCCGGTTCAGAGCACCCCGAAGGGGCTGAGCACTTTCCGGGCCGCCCGTTTGAGCGGCAGGGGGATACCCCGGCGGGGGAGCTTGCGCACGACGCGGGCCGCCAGCCGCCGCGAGCGCACGGCGAGGGAATGGGACTGCAGCAGGGGATGGGGCGAGCGCTCCCGCAGCAGCTCGATCAGCCAGGCCGCCGCCGCCGGATCCTGCGAGCCCGGCGTCAGGGCCGCCTCGGCCAGCCGGAGGCGCTCGGCGAACTCCGCCACCATGGCCTGGTAGCCGCAGGCCTCGGCGACGGGCCCGTGGGAGGCATGAACCCGGGCGAAGTGCTGGAGAGACTTGCGCTCCAGCAGGGCGGCGTGGTCGAGCAGATCCTCGATGTCGTTGGCGATCCGCACGACGCTGGCCTGGGCACTGACGATCGGCAGTTCCTCGATCACCGGCGGCGGGGCCATACGGGGGCCCGCGGCGCTGGCGGCCGCGTAGGCGTGGGCGATGGCCTCCACCCTGCGGCCCACCAGTTCCCGCAGCAGGGCCCGGTTCCGCTCGGTGGGAGCCAGGTGCCGGCCGGAGCTGGTGTTGGGCATATAGGCGGCATGCAGCAGGGAGGCCTTGACCAAGTCGAAGGGGGCGCCGTGCACGACCAGGACGCTGGCCACCCGGACGACATGCTCCTGGAAGGTTTTCTTGGAGCCCCGGAAGGAGCCGCCGTGCAGCTCGGCGGCCACATCGAACACCCTGTTGAGCTCGGCGATCTCCTGGGGGGAATGGCCGTTCGCCAGGCACTGCCGCACCAGCAAAGGGAAGGAGTGGACATAGGAATAGACGTGGTTGTCCACGGCCGCGGCCGCCTCGGCCAGAGGCTCCCGGGGGCGGGGCTGCACCGGCTCCATGCTGCCGATCTGGCGGTTGAGGAAGGAGGTCATGCTCTGGAGGGAGCGCAGCTTCCATTTGCTGGAGAGGTGGGCCACATCCCGGGCCGCCACCTCATGGCTCCAGCGCCTGCGGAAGTGCTCGATGTCGCAGAGCCAGTAGGGGGAGTGTTCGTTGGCGTAGACGTAGCTGACGACGGACTTCGGCTCGAAGATGACCCGGTAGTTCGCCTGCCGGGCCAGCATGGCGATGTCGATGTGCTCATTCACCTGCAGGTAGGCCTCATCAAGGGGGCCCACCTCCTGGAGCATCGCCATGCTGAGCAGCATGCAATGGAATTCGCCGAAATCGGAGTCGCCCGCCTGCAGGGTTGGGGTGATGCGGGAGGCGGGAGCATTGGCGAAAAGATGCTCTTCGTTGTATTCGATCTGCCCGTCTTTCTCCGACAGATGGTTCTTGCCGCCGGCCATGTGGATGCGATCGGCGGCGAACTCACCCATCAGGTAGAGGGGGAAAACGATGCCCGCTCCTGTTCGCTCCGCCGTGGCCACCAGGGTCTCGATCCAGCCCCTGGTGACGAGCACGTCGTTGTCGATGAAGCACACATATTTGGTCGTCACGGCCAGCAGCGCCTGGTTGCGTTGCTGGTTGGGGGTGCCGGGTGCCGCCGGGAACAGGCTCAGCTCGCCGCGGGCCTCGGCCGCCTCAAGCTCCCGGCGCACCGAGGGCGGGGACTGGCTGTCGCGGTAGTGCAGGACGAAGGGGTAGTCCCGGTGCTCGAGGATTGAGTGCAGCGACCGAAGGGCAACGCTGTGCCGCTCGCGGAACACCACGACGACGGTGACCAGGGGATGGGCCGGAGAGCCGCCCGGGCTGACACGTACGGGGGTGTTGCGTACGCCGCGGCGTACGGGGGCGTTCATCAACAGCCAATCGGAAGCCGGATTGTGATGATACCATCCATCTCCATGATGCATCTCAGTATGCCGAAGTCCGCGCCTGCCTGTGCACCGCATTGATGCATGGCCAAACTTTCCTGGCAGGACTTACTGAACACCCCCGCCTTTCTGATCAATCTCGATCGCCGGCCGGATCGCTGGGAGAGCAGCCGCCAGCAGCTGGAATGGGCAGGATTCACGGACACACGTCGCTGGTCGGCCTTTGACGGAGCCACGGGAAACGTCAGGGAGAGTCTGCAACCTTTCGGCATCCAACAACTGCTTGATCGGGAAGACTTTCTCAGCCTGCCCGGCGCCCAGGGTTGCGCCGTGACCCAGGTGACCCTGCTTCAGCACATCATCGAGCAGGGGTATCCACGGGCCTGCATCTTCGAGGATGACATCCGCTTTTCCCGGGGATGGCACCAGCTGGGGCCGGCGTTCCTGAGCCGAACCCCCGGCCATTTCGACCTGCTGTTCATGGGCTCCCAGATTCAGTACGACGCCCTGCCCCGCTGGCATCCGGCCCGGCGGCTGCATCGATCCCGCAAACTCACCCGCCTGAGCCAGAAAGCCTGGCCCCGGCCGTCGCGTTGGCTGGGCGATGTGGTGCAGGGGCCGCTCTATTGCCTGCATGCCCTCATCCTCACGCGCAAGGGTTGCCAGGAGCTGCTGAGGTTTCTGACCACCCAGCGGGAGGGTTTCTACATGCCGGATTGCATGATTCACGACGCCATGGCCGGACGATCCCATGTGTCGAGGTTTCCGCTGCGGTGGTATGCGTGGAACGGCCATCGCATCCCTTCCCTTGTGGAGGAACGGGGCAGCAATCCCCACTGGATCCGGCGCAACTGCGGCCTGGTGTATCAGGAGGAATCCTTCGGCACGGACGTTCAACCGCGCCCGGAGGTGTCGCCGGCCTGAGGCGCAGCGGCCGGGATGGTCAGCCCTGGCCGAACGCCCTGGGCCGGCGGGGTCATGTCCTTCAGGGGGGGAACCAGGCGCGCGCCGAGGCTGAAGGCACCGGCCAGCAGGCCGGCCAGGGCGATCACCACACTCCACAGCTGCACCGGCCGGAGGGCACCGAGCAGGTCGGCGATGGACAGCTCGGCCGGGTTGAGGACCTGGGGACGGCGCGGAGCCGTGGCGCCAGCCGCCGGCGTCCGGGCCAGCACCTTCTCCTTCCAGTCGGCCAGCACGCCGTTGAATTCATTGGAGGCCAGCGCCGCCGCCTCCAGGGGCAGGGTCTGGACGTACCAGTCGTAACCGGGCTCCAGCAGGCCCTCGGCCTTGAGCCCTGCCTCGACGATCACGAGAAGGGGCAGGTGCTTGGTGTAGGCCATCGCCGCCTCGATGTGGTTCCAGGGGGTGGGCAGGCGGACGTCAGCGAGGCTGGCCTGGCGCGGGCCGCCGCGCTTGTCGAGGCCGGCGGGGAAGTAGGAGCGCTCCAGGGCGATGACGACGATGCCGGAACAGTGCTCCATCAGCTCGGTGATGGCCTTCAGGGGGGCATCGGCGCTGAAGGTGTTGCGGCCGACGGTTTTGGGAACCAGGGATTCCGTGCGCAGGCGATCTTCGATCGATCGCACGAAGGCTTCCTGCTCTGCGGTGGCGGTGCCCCCCACACTGACGAAGACGAGGGTTTCCTCCATGCCGCGCCACGCCACACACTTCAGACCTTAACGATGGCCGCCCAAGCACGCCCGCTCCGCGTGCTCCCGGCGGATGGCGAGGGGCGGCGATTCAAAGGCCCAGATCGGACAGACCCGGGTGATCGTCGGGGCGGCGACCGAGGGGCCAGTGGTACTTGCGATCGCTCTCCTGAATGGGCAGGTCGTTGATGCTGGCGATGCGGGTGTGCATGAAGCCCTGGTCATCAAACTCCCAGTTTTCGTTGCCGTAGGAGCGGAACCAGTGGCCGGAATCGTCGTGCCATTCGTAGGCGAAACGCACGGCGATGCGGTGGCCGTGGAAGGCCCAGAGTTCCTTGATCAGGCGGTAGTCGAGCTCCCGGGCCCATTTGCGGACCAGAAACTGCTCGATGGCCTCGCGGCCGCTGACGAACTCGGCCCGGTTGCGCCAGACGCTGCCCGGGCTGTAGGCCAGCGCCACCCGGGCCGGGTCACGGCTGTTCCAGCCATCCTCGGCCATTCGCACTTTCTTCGCCGCCGATGCGGCATCGAAGGGGGGAAGGGGAGGCCTGGGGGCTTCCGGAGCGGTGGTCAAGGGAGCAATTCCACGGTGGGAGCAGGCTAAGTCAGGTGTCAGGGAGGTCCGGTGTTGACCGACCCTCACCGCCACGACGGCTCGCGGGTTCGTGGGGGCCCGACCCGTGCCTTGCACGTTTCTCCCCCTACCGTCACCAGCACAGGGCCGCGGCTGCCGATGGGGAGAGTCAGGGCACGCTCCACGGGACTGGGGACCCGGCGGCTGAGGCGTCTGGTGGTGCTCCAGCGCCGGGAACGTCGGCGCGGGCGCCGCGTGCAGCCCCGTTTCCGGCTGAGCCAGATCGGCGTGACGTCCCTGGGTGGCCTCACGGCCGTCGGCCTGATGGCCCTGTTGACGGCCTGGAGCGGGCAGGTGCTGATCGTGGCGCCCCTGGGAGCCTCCTGTGTGCTGCTTTTCGGGTATCCGCGCAGCCCACTGGCTCAGCCGCGCAACGTGGTGCTCGGCAACACGCTGGGGGGGAGCCTGGGGGTGGGGCTGGTGAGTCTGCTGGGCCAGGGGCCCCTGGTGCTGGCGCTGGCCGTGGCGCTCACGATCCTCCTGGGCCAGCAGCTGCGCTGCCTGCATCCCCCCGCCGGAGGGATGGCGTTTCTGGCCGCCTTTCTGGGGATGTCGTGGCCCTTCCTGCTGTTCCCGGTTCTCCTCGGATCACTGCTGCTGGTGGTCCTGGCCTGGGCCTTCAGCCGCTGGGTGCCGGGGGCGATGCCCTACCCCCTGCACTGGCTCTGAGGACGGCCTTATGGCATCAGTGGACTGGAGGCGGCGGCTCAGGTGAGTGGAATGACTTGGACATCGTCGTCGCCCTCAGCGGGAACCTCTCGGGATGGCGTATCGACTCAACGGACAAATCAACGTCTAGATCAGGCCAATAGAGATGGTCGGCCGTGGGTCGCACGACGTTGATGATCTGCTGAATCGTAGCCGCTTTGAACCAAGGAAACTCGGCATAAGGAAGGGCCAGCTCCTCATCATCAATAAGCATCCAGATGCAATGGCCAGAAACATTCGTGACCTCAGCCCCCAAAGTAGTTGTTCCAGGCATCGACAATCTCCTGTTGGTGTAACTCGACTAACCGCGGAAGAAGAAAAACCGAGATTCGCCATCCCGGAAGACGGTTGGTGACAATGGCGCTCCCGAGCTTCATTGACAGAGTAGCCCTGCTGGCACGAGCAGGAGAACTCGACCATGGCCCGATGGCCTACCGCCTTCAATGGGGAATCGAGTAGGTGTTGCCCCGCTCGCTGCGCACCAGGAAGGCGGAGGACGTCTGCCGGTAGGTGGCCAGGGTGGTGCGGCCGTTGCTGGGCTCGGTGATCAGCAACTTGCCGCATTCCTCCTGATCGCCCTGGCCGCAGGTCCAGGGCTCGCCCACCTTCTCCATCTCGATCTGCTTGCCATCGGAGCGGAAGGTGACCGTGAACGAGGTGGAGCCGCCCGCGACCAGGCAGGCTTCGGGGCGGCCGTTGAAGCGGCAGGTCTGCCAGGCGGTCTGGGCGTGGGCCTCGGGGATGGCCGGGGTCAACAGACAGGCAACAGCGCAAAGAGCGGCCAGGGGGGAACGCATCGGGCAGGGGCGCCGGAAGGATCCACTCTCGCCCGCGCAGTGCCCAGAGCTGCCCCGACGATCCCGAGGCGGGTCAACCTGCCGGCCACTCCAGAAATGATCAGGACGGCCTGCGCTTGGCTTGCGACAGGGAGGCATAGGGAAAAGGGTTGCGTACGACGTCCCCACTGGCAAGTGGGCCCACTCGGCCAGCCTGGTTCCAATGTTGTCGGCTTGAAAGCATCCTCTAACGCTCCCACGCACATTGCCTCTGTGCCGTACTCGACGGTGAATTGACGGAGGAAAAATCTTGCGTGAAACTGACATTCGGTGCATCGCCCCGACCTCCCGGAAGGAGCATCTATTCCATTCAGGGGGCGAGAAGTGCCCTTGTCATGCTTTGCGAATTTTCGTATCTGATCAGGACAAAGCAAGGGGGACGCATTCCATCGCTATAGGGTGTTAATAGATAAACTTGAAGAGATGAATTTTGATACGTCATACTCTTTCTGTCGCCTCTGGTCCGAGCCCTCCCTCAGCGCGCCTGTCTCAGATGGTTCAGCACGGCGCAACCGTTGCCGCCTGCATGTCGGTGGCATGGCTGTCCGCTGGGTCGGCGCTTGCGGCGGAGACACTCGACCAATCCAATGCCCCGGCATCCTGGGGCGGCTCAGCGCATCAGGTCACCACTAAGGCGGAGCAGACCGTCTCACCAACGCTGAGCTGCCTCACCCGTGTAGAGATTGGCCTCATGACAGGCAACCGTGGCAGAGGTGGGGATCTGGTCACGTTGAGGGTCCTTGACTGGAGCAATCTTCGTCAACCAAAGCAACTCGCCACCATCGACGCCAGCGTCCAGGATGGTTTTGACGGCTTTTTGAGCTTCAAGATGCCCGGCGGCGGCATTGAAGTGCCACGCAACTGGCTGGCCCTTCAGGTGGAAAGCCGCAAAAACATCTTCTGGTGGAAGTACCAATTAGGCGATCCTTATCCGGGCGGGCTGTACTTCTTCGGGGGTTACGGTGACACCACTCGCGACTATCTGTTCAAGACCTACGGACATTCTGGGAACTGCAAGAAGTTTTCGCTTACGGTCACGCCCAACCCCATTCCCCTGGCGCAGGGCGGAAGCAGCACAGCAACGATTGGCGTGAACCGTCAACCCGGCTTCACGGACCCAGTGAACGTTACGTTCGCACTACCCAGTGGTGTGACGAGCTCACCCTCTACCTTCGCGATCAAAGGTGCCACTGAACAATCGACGCTCTCGGCGAATGCCAAAGCACCTGCTGGCCAGTTCTCCGCGACGGTTTATGGCACCGAATCGGGCGGAACGTCGCCTACACCGACGAGTTTCCAAGTCAATGTGACCCCTGCCACCTTGGCCCAGCCAAAGGTCACCAGCGTCACCCCGACAGTGCAGCAGAAGGGAGGAACGATCACCGTGAAGGGCAGCGGCTTCGACCTGAACTGCAGTTTGAACGACGTGGACTTCGCCGGGGTCAAGGTGAAGGCCAATTCCTCATGCGTTCCTGGCGCTCTCACACTCACGGTGCCGACGCAGGCACTGTATGGCTCGACAACGCTGAAGGTCATCAGCAAAGGGGTTACCAGCAACGGCATCCCCTTCTCAGTCGGACGCCAGGTGGGTGGCTTTTCCGAGATCACGAGTGACGTGCTGTTTAGGACTAAGACCCGTTCCTGCGCAGGCGGCACGGTGAAGGTCGAGGTTCCGACCGGCACGCCGAGTCTGCCCAGCGGCACGCGTTATGTCGCTTCCTACCGGAAGGTTCCGGTGAACAGTCTCGTCGGTAATTCTTCGATCCCCTTTCAGTCCGACTTCTCCTACCTCGACACGTTTCCCAGGACTTCGACGAGGTTCATCATCTCCGGCATTGGGGGCGCAGGGTTCAGCCTCTGCAGCGTGGGGCTGGTGTTCGACGGCGGGAACGGTGGTTCTGCGCGCTTGTTCCTGAGGGACCTCGAGACCGGCGCCAACTTCCGGGGATCGCCGTACAGCGTCGCGATTCGCGTGCCAAGGCTCACCAAGCCCTATTCGCAGAACTACCACCCACGCTTCTTCCGAAGCCCGGACGGAACGATCATCCTCGTCGTCACCGCAGCGGCGGAAAGCGGCACTGGCCATCTCATCGCGACGTTCTACGACACGGTCACCCGCGCGGACCTATCCAACGTGCCCGTCAGTAAGCCCGCCAGTAGTGCGACCATCGGTAATCCAGCCATCAGCGCCATGCTCGGCGCCGACAACCGGATCACGCTCACCGTCGGGCATGAGACGCTGGCGCCCATCCGCATCCCCTGAGCAGGCGCCGATGCTTCACCCCCCATCACGTCAACTCCAGCCCCCTCCCACCCAGGGCTGATTGAAGTGACACAACGTCTACGGCTGTACCAAAGGAATCACTTGCCTTCCATGACGGCGATAGATCTGGAAGTCACTATCCGTCGTGAGAAGCAACGGCGCGTCGTTGATCTCCGCCAGGCGAATCAATGCGGCATCCGCCAGAGAAGCGGGCACATTCTCATACCGCTTGAAAAGTGCACTGACAGAGCCAATCTGCTCCTGGAGCACGAAAGGCAATTGAACGACTCCTCGCTCAATGAACTGCAGGGCCAACGCAGGATCAAAACCGGAGCGCCTGAGCAGAAAGCAGGTCTCAGCGACCACAGCCTCACAGCTCAGCAGTGGAGGCGGCAATCGCCTGAACTGCTCAACAGCCCATTTGTGATGGGTGTCGTTGCGACTCAACAGCGCCACCCAAGGTCCCGTATCAAGCAGAACCGTCATAAACGATTGGCCCCGAAATCAGCCAGATGAGCAGGGTTGGATGACAGATCAGCGGGTCCGCCTTCGCAACAGCCCACGAGGTCAGCCAACAAATCAGCGGCGGAGGGTGGTGCTGCGTCATCCACGCCCTGCTCTGGGGATTGGAGAAACGCTGTCAACGCGCGTCGAACCAACTCAGACTTGCTGAGATGGCGCCGTTGAGCCTGCTCCGTGAGCTGCGCATCAAGGGCCTCGGTCAACTTGAGCGAGATCACCGCCATGGCAAGCACCGAGTCATCGACATGCCGATCCTACCTGCTGACAAGCGGTATTACGGCTCAACCCTCCCCCAACCCCCTACAAGCCCGCAGCACCACATCAGCGCAGCGCCCGTACACAGCGGCGCGCCAGGCGGGGCTGTCGATCAGGAAGGCGTCGCGCACCTGGCGGCGGATCGCTTCGCGGTGGGGGGTGGGGCGATCGGGCACGGCGTGCAGCCAGGCATCGGCGCGCAAGGCCGCCAGCACCTCATCGATCGGGCGGGTGCCGAACTCCAGGGCCAGGTAGGTGAGCTCCACCGCAGGGAACATGCGGCGCAGAAACACCGGCACCGAGCCCGACACCACTGACGAGCTGGACGGGCCCTGGCCGGGCCGGGTGACCTCCGGGCCATACCAGCGTTGCAACCGCTCCCAGTCGTCGTCAGTGCTGCCGCTGCCGATCAGCTCCCCGTAGCCCCAGGGGCCCAGGCCGGTGTGCAGGTCGATCACCGCCAGGCGGCGGCAGGCCGGGCCCAGGTGCTCGGTGAGGATCTTCTCCAGGGTGGACAGCGACCAGCTGGGGCGGCTGCCGCCGTAGAAGAGGCCTGTGGGATGGGTGTACTGGCCGCGCTGCAGCGCCGCCTGGTAGGCGGCCATCCCCTGCCCCGTGATGAAGGCCTCCAGCAGGGCGTCGGCCCGTTGCCGCTCGGGCCCGTCCCAGTCGACGGGCAGCAGGGCGTCGTGGAGGGCGTCGTAGGCCGGGTTGTCGGGCAGGGGGCCGCGGAAGTCGAGGCCGTTGCGGTTGAGATCAATGTTGTGTTCGTTGCCGCGGCGCAGCCAGGCGAAGCCATGGGGGTTGAGGGCATGGATCAGCAGCGCCCCGCCGCCGGCCGGCAGGGCGCCGTGGAGTTCATCCAGCAGAACGCCCACCTGGCAACCGGATCCGGCCAGGCCCTCCACGCCGTGGGTGCCGGAGATCAGCAGCAGCAGGGACTCGGGCTCGGCGGCGCCCAGGGCCGCCGCATCGATGGCGAGCGGCTCGCCGGCCGGGCCGCAGTGATCGGGCAGGACATGGCTGCTGAGCCGCGCACCGGCGCCAACGGCAGCGGCCAGGAACGCCTCACGGGCCGAGCGGTAATCGGGGCGGAAGAATTCGCTGGTGGCCATGGGGGAGGGGGCTGGGCCGGGGGCGATCAAAGGGTGTGAGCGTTGTGGGGGGTCACCGCGTGGGATCGACGTCTAGCTTGGAATTGATGCAAAGGCCAATATGGAGCTCTTGGCACTCCGCCAAAAGCCACCAGCCCCTGTCGAAGCTGCAGAGCAACGCCACCTCTAGTCAGACCAACGGTTGCTTCACTTATGGATAGGCGCACAAGGATCTTCAGAACATCCACTGATCATGAAGTTCATCATTCTCTTGCTCGAGGGCAGGAAACGCTTTCGACTCGATCGGCGGGCAGCGCTGGGAAAACATTAACTCGAACCTCAACGATCCGCACAACCGTCTTGCGATGAAGCGCAACAAGATTTCCAGCCCGCGTTGACGTAATTGATTAGCATTGAGACTACTCACTTTCTCTATCTCTGTGATCGCTTTGTATCCGATCAGCTTCGCAGTCGTAGCCCTCAGCCAAACCTCTCAAAGTAACAGCAAATCGCGGAAATCCGGCATTCTCAATTTCCTCGGCTTTGCGACGGAACTGTTCAGCCAGTTCTCTCTCCGGCTTTCCGGTTGGGTCAATCAAATGAATACCGCGTGAGTTGTATGTTCCCGTCCTAAAGCCGGCACGCATGTCATCAGCTTCACGGCCATTCAGCTCGGCGGCGACAGCGCGGCGTATCCACAATCCGCACGGATCGGGTGGTGTGTGAATCAAAACTTCGCCAATTTTGACGAGTGCAACTTCCTGGTGGCCGGATTCTGCGCAGACTTCCTGGACCCTTTTCAGCCATTCGGTGAAGCGTTCTTCGCTGAAAGTCCCATCATTATTTGTGCCAGGCGGCGTCTTCCACTCATGCAGAAGCTTCCAGGCGTGACTTGCGATTGCCTTTGATTCCGCAGTGGATTTCTTCGGCGGCCGATCTTCTATGTTGGAACGGTAGATAAGTCGAATTACCTCACAAAAGAACTCAGGGTCATTCGCCAGCCTGTTTTCAAGGAGCTGGGGCGCGGCATCTCTATGGCGGTCGAGCAAGGGAACATATGCCCACTCGACCTTAAAGAGGTCCTCCTGGCTAACCGAAGGCTCTGCCTGAAGAAACTGGATAAGTTCGATAATGTGGCGCCCGACAATGGCGTAGCTGGGCTCTCTGGAAGAAAGAGCGACGAGCAACGCGCGAACACATTGATTGCTATCGATTTGCTGCTTATCATGGCGCATCATGGCCAAGCAGTTGATTGCCGCGTGTGGCCTGCCATGTTCAATGAGTTTCTCAATAGCAAAGGAAAGATCACCATCGGCCTGAAAGGCATTCGCGCCGGTGCGCGACCAGTATTCACTCTCGCGTGCCTGAAGCCATTCAGACGCGCGATCCCAAGCCCCCTTCAGAAATGGCAGATAAGCCAGGAATTGCCCTACTTGCTCTGGCGTCCAATCAGACTTATCAATGTCGTCGCACCATGCAAAGCTCTTGACGTGGTAACGCCTCCAGATATAACCGCTTACGAATGCCCTAAGCTTGTTATCTGAAGAGTCTAGGAAGTGAGGCAGAAAGGTCTGCTCAATGTCTGAATCTGCAATAACAGCAAGTGCAATCCCTACCTGGCTGGGTGATGAAACGGACTGGGCGAATCGGATGACACCCTCGGCACCATGCTCGCGAAAGACCTCCGAGATAGCTTTCTCACGTTGCGTGTCAAGCCTAATTCGCTGCTCTTCCCAATCATCGCTCTTATCGTAGAGGTCAAAATCACGATCCGCAAAGAGGTACTGATAGAGATTGAACGGTTTTATGGGGGCAAGTTGCTCTGCAACTAGGTCAATACGAGTAAGTAGTTCGTCGGGCAATGCCCATTTCGCATCGGAGAAACGCCGGTGGTGGTTAGAAAATCTTCTGAGATGGTCCCAAATAGAGAGTCGTTGCTCCTCAGGAAGTTCTGAAATGGACCGGGAGGAGAGAACCAGGAGAAGATGATCAAACGTGGGTTTCGGTAGATTATCTAGATGGTCAATCAATGCTGAAAGCCGAGCGGTATCTTGGCCTGCGGCAGCCAGCGCAAGCTCTGCGTAAGAAGATGCCTGCTGCCAATATTCCTGTTGAGTAACACTTTTCCCCCAATCATCGGGGATGATCATGCGCCACCTTGGCTTGTGCGAACCAGAAGAGGTCTGGTGCTGGCCAGGAAGAAGCTGAATAATCAGGTTCCAAGCGATATCAGGCCATTCATTGAGGATCGCCCGAACCGCTACCTCGCGCTTTTCGGCCGATGCCTGAGTTTGCGGTAGCCAAGGCAGTAAAATGGTTACAAGCGAATTGGAAGGACGATTGCCCCAATTGCCGCCGGAGTCATGGCTGGCGAGTTCACTAAGGGCGACACAGACACGAACCAGATATTGTTCATCCCAAGCCAGCACTTCCAACGCCCAGAGCATGCCGGCAAACCAATTCCCGCCGGAGATGCCATTGCTTTCTTGGGAAAAAAGCTCAGCAAAGGGGCAGGGCTTGAGGCGCATTGCCTTCTCAACCACATCCAAAAATTCACCCGGGGCGGCTTCGGCCAAGGTGGGCAGTAATCTATTCAGGCTGCCCCACATAACCCAATCAGCATCGGTCAGAAGTTCACGTATCACGAATACGCAGCTTGCTTCAGCCCTCCCTTGCGAGCAGTTACTACACGCCTCCGGCTTGCTGCCCAGGATGGCCAAACCCTCGGCAATGCCGTTTCGCAACTCGTGTGAACACTTCAGCACCTTGCCATAAATGCTTGCCGCATATCGCTCTTCAGCAGGCAGTTCAAAGGCGGGGTCTGGCTCACCTAATACGGAAACAGCCAGTGACCTAAACGTATCGAGGTTCTGATCAAGGATGCGCGATCCCAGCAGTGACCAAAGCTCGGATCGGTTAACAACTTTCCAGATGCCATTATGCAGAGACAATGGGCTATTCGGGCAATGCAATATTTCTCGGGCCTTCTTTAACCACTCGTCGTAACTGATATCGAGCAGTTGAGTTATCGCTTCAAGGTCGTATTGACTCTTGTCTTGCCAAGAACCTATCAGAACTGCCAAGGCCAGATAGGTAGCATCTGGGTGCTGAGTCCAATCAGTTTTGGGTTTCTCCTGTGCTGCCTTGAACTCCTCGGGCATCTCCTCAACAGCCTTTTGCTTGAAGGCCTCCTGAAGGTCATCCGGGATCTTGCCTAGCGTGATAGTGCCGGCATCCTGATTCCACGCTTGTACGATATCGACAATCCGTGACCATACCCACTGCGGATACTGCTGCTGGAATTGGGAAATGTGGGAATGCAGCAGAGATAGGACGACACCAAACTCGTTACCAAGATCGTAGCCAAGTAGATGGAAGTGGTTCAAGAAACTATAGAGTTCGTCCCTTGAGACATCGTTACCGCCGTTTGCTGTCTTCAGATGATGCTGAATAACCCCCAGTTTCTCGGTACTCTTGGAAGGGCTGAAATTCGCTTGCTGGACGTTTCTGAAAAAATCATCAACGTCTTTGGTGTGCCTCGCCTGGTTCAGCAACCATTGCACATTGTGTGCATCGGTCGCGCTGAGGGGTCCTGTGATCAGGGCAATAATGTCCACTTCTCGTGTGAACACCTTCGGATTATTGAAATCATTCCAGGCTGCCTGCATTACCTTACCGAACAGAGCGCTGCGGTGCGTGATATCAATGGAATGCTTGACCTGCCCGAGAAGCTTCCGCCGTTCCTTGCTGTTGACGTTTTCTACGACAACAACGAGGTCGTCTGTATCAAAGTCGTCAATCTTGCCCTGAAGTTTGATTTCCGCAATGGGCCAGCAAGGAAGACAGGGAGCGTGTCCGCCGGTAAGCATCAGTGCGACAAAGGACGCTTGGACGTGCGCTTCAAAATGAACGCCGCCACCGCCGGTGGAGAATGGATTACTTAGTTTTTTCTTCTTTGCCATCTACGGCCACGCCCGGATTCTTATGCCTAACGTTGAAAGTGAGGGTCGCGTAGCCGGCCTGCTAGTGAAGCGTACCACTCGGCCGGCGGGTTGGGCGTTGTTTTCAAAGCTGAAATACTAGGCGCGTCCATTCGTCATCGGCTGGAAACGGCCCATGAATTGAGGCAAAACAGCCCTTGGATGGAACTTCACGCTGTAGCTTTGAGGCAGCCCAATGAATGTATATTCGCTTGTCGTCATGATCAATCTCCTTGACGGTTCCAAGCGCACGAATTTCGATGTTTGAAGAGCCTTGACCCAACATGCGCTTGATGGCAATTCGGTCACCGGGCTGGATTTGATCACGAAGGGCAGCCTGCGCGGGCTGCTCTTCATCTGACCATCCGAGAAACCAATATCCTCTGCGAATGAAGATTTCGGATTGGTCATCATGTCCGCCCCACATTGCACCAACGATCCAATAGTTCGACATTCAGTTCCTCCTGTGAGCAATCAAGACACCCAACGTTGCCGTTAATCGGCCTGCCGAAGGCTTGTTCGGTTGAAAAGCGACTTAGACCTTGGCTCGCTAAATGGGGCGTTCATTGTGTGTCTCAGCCAAGAAGACGGCCAGCGTCGACGCAGCTCCCACAGCAAGCTTGGCATGCCGTGGCTGCAGACTTTTCGTTCCGGCCCTTTTCCCATGTCCCGTCCCATAGTGGTTACGCAGTTCGGCTACTCCTTGGGTGATGCTAGCCAGATTGCTCAGCAAGCGCTTGATCGTATCTGCCGCCTTCGCCTTCTCTGGAATATCGTCAGGTGTGAGATCGAGCTCCTTTGCTGTCAGTCTGACAAGCTCTGGAATATCTGCTTTCTTAGAGAAAGACACTCCACGCTCGGCCAGTATCGTCTTGCAGCAGGTCTCGACAAGTTCCTTGGCTGTGCCAATGGCAAGCGAAGGATCATTAATGATTGCGACTTCAATGCGTGTGATCTGTTGTGTGACGTAGGAAGGATCTGTTCCGCCCAGCGCTTCCCGGGCCGTGCCAAGAGCCGGCGCAGCGTGTACACCGACGTAGCGACCAACATAGACTGGCTTGCCTGAGAGACGAGTGAGCTCGACCAGCTGGAATCCATCCTTCTGCAGGAACTGATTCAGCATCTGAGCCAACCGTTCGGCCTCGGTTGAGTCCTGGCGGACTACGGGGTGGAGAGTTTCCGCCAAGAATCGAAGAAAAATCTCATCATCACCTGTTAGCAGGTTGAAACGTCGGTCGTAAAAGACCCAGTCATCGTCCCAGTCAAAGTTGTTGACTCTGTGTTGCCAGATATCACCGGCGGCATCCGTGAATCTTGAGTCGTCGGAAGGAAGGCTCTGGAGATCAAATATCCTAGACAGGAACTCACTTTCCTCGAGGCGTCCGCTCCAGTTGACTTTCTCGGCAACAAGTGAGTCGATGATGTCGCGTCGTGTGAGCTGGGTAATCTTCATTGTACGTTTGTGTTGAGGCCCGGCTTGCTCCGACACCTAACCATTCATTGGAAGACTCAGAGAACCGCTCCTCCAGTATTCTCCCCTTCCGAGAACTACCTGACCAGCGACAAGGCCGCTCGGCTTAAATCCCGATGATGCAACGTCTCGCAAGCGCAACTTCCAATTTCTAGCAGTGGTTGACGGGTCCGATAACCACCTGTAGCCACCGATACCCAAGTCTTGCCAGTCTGCCCACCCTGAGCAGTTCAAGACCCGCAAAGAGATCCAGCCCGCTCACCCCCGCGCACTGCCCAAAGCAAACGGCACGGTGAGCAGCAGGCTCCCCCCGGCGACCACGAACAGCCACGGCAGGGAGATGTCGATCAGCACCCCCGAGAGGGCCTGGGACAGGGGATCGAAGGCGACGCCGGCCAGCATGGCCAGGGCCATCACCCGGCCCTGCAGCGGTGCCGGGGTCTCCCGTTGCAGCCAGGCCGTGGCCAGCACCCCCACCAGGCCGCCGCCGATCCCCATCGCCGCCAGCAGGGCGGCCGCCGTCCACCACTGGCCGGCCACCGCCAGCCCCAGCAGGCCCGCCCCCAGCCCGGCCGACAGCCAGCCCAGCGCGCCCCCCGGATGGGCGATGGCGCCGAACCGGCCGGCCCACCAGACCCCCACCAGGGCACCCACGCCGTAGGCGGCCTGGAGCCAGCCGTAGCTGGCGGCGCCACCGCCGAAGCGCAGCGTCACCAGCTCCACCACGCCGATCACCACCGGGCCCAGCACGGCCAGGTTGATCATGGCGATCAGCGTCAGGCCCGTGCGGATCGCCCCGTGGCCCCAGGCGAAGGCGATCCCCTCCCGCAGGCCCTGCCCCAGGCCCCCAGTCGGGGCCGTGGCCGCCGCGGCCAAGCGGGGCCGCACCTGCAGGAAGCAGCCCACGGCGAGCAGCAGCAGCACGGTGTCGAAGGCCAGGGCCGCCGTCGCCCCGGCCACGGCCAGGGACAGCCCCGCCAGGGCCGGGCCGGCCACGTTGCTGATCTGCTCGCTGCCCTGCAGCCAGGCGTGGGCCCTCCCGAAATGGCGGTCCTCCAGCAGGCGGGGCAGCAGGGCCAGGGCGGCGGGGTAGAGGCAGGCCTCCGCCGCCCCGAACACGGCCGCCAGCACCAGCACCGGGCCCAGGTCGAGGGCGTCGCGGCTGGCCAGCAGGGTGAGCACCCCGGTGGCCATCGCCAGGATCCAGCCGGCCCGCACCGCCATCGTCCGGGGCGGATGGCGATCGCTGAGCACGCCGCCCAGCAGCAGCAGCAGCCCCCGGGGCAGGGCCGCCGCCATCAGCACCAGGGCCAGGGAGGTGCCCGAGCCCGTGCGCTGCAGCATCAGCCAGGTGACGGCGACGAACCAGAACTGGACGCCGGCGAACAGCAGGGTCTGGCCCAGCCACAGCCAGCGGAAGCCCTGCCGTCGCAGCGGGGATCCGCCCACTGCCTTGGCGCTAACAGCCTTCCCGCTCACAGCCGCCCCACCCGCTCGGCGAACGGCCGCAGCTGCAGCGCCTCGCGCCACTCCACCAGCGGCCGTTCCCAGCCCTCCTCCCAGCGCTGGGCGAACAGGGGCCTGGCCTCCAGGCCCATCTGCAGCCCGGTGCGGATCGTCTCCACCAGCTCCGGCAGCAGCTCGGGGGCGCCGAGGGTGGCCGACACCAGGGCCTGGGCTGTGAGCACCGCGCCCAGGGGGTAGGGGAACTGGGTGAGATGGAAGGCCTGCAGGCCGATCTCGCCCGTCAGCGTGGTGTCGAAGCCGGTGACCACGTGCCAGAGGTCGTGGGTCTGGCTGAGCCGCAGCTCCACATAGGCCGCATCACTTCCGGGCTCCATGCCGGCGTGCAGGTTGGGGTCGTAGCCCAGCCGTGCCAGCGACGCCGCGTAGGCCTGGCCGAGGCTGCCCTCGGGCAGGGCGGCCAGCTGCTCCAGGTCGTGGGCCGGGGGGATCCAGCGCGCCTCGATCAGCGCGGCGCAGGCCGGATCGCGGCGCAGCTGCTCGGCCATCAGGACATAGGAGGGCGTCTCCAGCAGGGCATCGGCCAGGGCCCCCACCAGCTCTAGGTCGGTGTCGCCGCCGCTCATGGCCACGAAGGTGCCGAGGACGCGGAACAGCTGGGGCGGCAGCTCCGGAGCCTCGAACGACGCCGCGATGGGGGCGGGATTGGGGCGGAAAACGGTGGTGGTCATCGGTGCGAACACGAAGGAACGTGAGCAGTCCTCACGTCCAAGAAATTATGAGCATCCCTCGCCTTTGTCAATGGGATGCGAGGATCGCTCAGGTTTTCAGGATGTGCCGCTGCGCCCATGGCCGATGCCACCGCCACCGCCGGCGAGCCCTCGCCCCTGCGCCGCCAGCCGCGTCAGGCCCGCAGCCAGGAGCGGGTGCGGCGGATCCTGGCGGCGGCCGAGGAGCTGTTCGTGGCAGGCGGCGTCGGCAGCACCACCACCAACGCCATCGCCGCCAAAGCCGGGGTGCCGATCGGTTCCCTCTACCAGTTCTTCCCCGACAAGGGGGCGATCCTGCGCAGCCTTGCCCAGCTCTACGCCGAGCAGCTGCACGGGCTGCTCACGGCCTTCTTCGACCAGGGGGACGGCCGCGGCCTCTCCCTGGAGGCCTCGATCACCGCCGCCGTGGCCCTCACCGATCGCTTCTTCCGCGACCACCCCGGCTACCCGGCCATCTTCCTGGATGTGCAGAGCGCCACCCCCGAGCTGCTGGCCATCGAGGAGGAGGCCGACGTCCGGCTGATCAACGACTGGAGCGGCCTGATCGTCGAAAAGGCCGACGCCGAGGGGAGCCACCTCAGCGAGGAGGAGGGGCACCTGATCGCCTACGTGCTGGTCAAGACCGTCGGCCACCTGCTCTGGCTCGCGGCCACCCAGGAGCAGGACCGCCGCGACCGGCTGGTGGCCGAATGCGGCGACCTGGCCATCGCCTACCTGCGCCGGCGGCTGGCGCCTGGCGGCCCACCACCCTGATCAGGCCCAGAGCGACTCCAGGGTGTAGGGGCCGCCCTCCTTCACCCAGAAGGTGCCGTCGATGAAGCGATGGCTCCGGTCGAGCCCGTCGATCGCCTCCATGTCTTCGGGAGCCAGCTCGACCTCGGCGGCGGTGAGGTTCTCGGCCAGACGCGCCGGCGACACCGACTTGGGAATCACGGCGGTGCCGCGCTGCAGGGCCCAGCCCAGCACCACCTGGGCCGGCGTGAGGTCCCGCCGGGTGGCGATCGCCGTGACCGTGGGGTCCTCCAGCAGCACCGGCTGGCCGGGGGGCCGCATCTGGGGAGGCAGGCCCGGGGTGCCCAGGGGCGAATAGCCCGTGAGGTGCACGCCGTGGGCCTCGCAGAAGGCGAACAGCCCCTTCTGCTGCAGGTAGGGGTGGAGCTCCACCTGGTTCATGGCCGGCCGGATGCGCGCCTGCCCCAGCAGGCTGTAGAGGGTGGCCATGCCGAAGTTGCTGACGCCGATGTGGCGGCACAGGCCCCCGTCCACGGCCGCTTCCATGGCCGCCCAGGTGGCCGCAATCGGCAGGGTCTCCAGCGACACCAGATCCTCGGCACCCTCGGGCATCACCACGCCTGGCCGAAAGGCCACGGGCCAGTGGATCAGATACAGATCGAGGAAGTCGAGCTGCAGATCGGCCAGGGTGCGCTCCAGGGCCGGGGCCACGTCCTCGGGGGCATGGGCGTTGTTCCAGAGCTTGGAGGTGATCCAGAGCTCGTCGCGGCTCACCAGGCCGGAGCGGATCGCCGCCGCCAGGGCCTCACCGATCTCGGCCTCGTTGCCGTAGATGGCGGCACAGTCGATGTGGCGGTAGCCCAGCTGCAGGGCCGCCGTCACCGCGGTGCCCACCTCCCCCGGAGGGGCGTTCCAGGTGCCCAGGCCGAGCATCGGCATGGCAGCGCCGTCGTCGAAGGGGAGTGTCTTCAAGGCGGTGAAATCCAAACGAGCGTCATTCCACCCTGGCGCGGGCCGTGAAGGAGCGCAGCGCAAAGCTTCGGGCCTGCGGCTTATCCGATTCGATCACGAACTGCAGCCGTTCCCCCTGCCGGCCGATCTTGGTTTCCGCCACCTCCCCGATCACCTGGCCCGTGCCGTCGAGCACATCGAACGTCACCTGGATGGTCCCGCAGGGGCGCTCCAGGCAGGCCACCTCCATCACATCGACGATGCCGCCGCCGTAGAGCCGGGGCTTGCGGCAGATCCCCTGGCAGCGGCGGGTGAACACCCCCTGATCCGCCTCCGCCCAGCCATCGGCGAGCAGGTCCTGGCGGGTCTCGCCCCGCCCGCCGGCGGCCGGCTTCTCGGCCAGGGACGCCCGCAGGCCGGCCGCCAGCCAGCCGGCGCCGAAGCCCAGCAGCAGCAGGGCCACCATCAGCAGCCGCTGGAGGATCGGAAACCGGGCGGGTTCAGACGCCGGCGGAAGGGCCGGCGGCGACGGGGGCCGTCCCCCGGGCGGCACCGGCTCCATCTCGACGATCAGATCCTCAACGGTCTTCCCGGTCGTCGCCTTCGGATCGCCCTTGCCGGTCCTTGCCATCGTCGTAGGCCATCAGTGAACGGAACATCAGCCCGCCGCCGCTGCCGATCAGGGCGACCATCGTCAGCAGGTTCCAGAGTGAGGTGGGCTGGAAGCTCATGATCAGGGTCTGGAGCACCCCCACCGCCAGGGCCGCCACAGAGGCCAGCACCAGGAACCAGCCCCAGCGCTGGTTGCGCAGGGCGAACAGCAGGCACACCCCGATCGTGAGCGGGATCAGCAGCAGGCCGAAACCGCCGCCCAGGCCCTGGGACAGCCCAAAACCGCCGCCCCAGCCGCCGCCCCAGGCCGAGCCATAGCCACCGCCCCAGGCACCGGCAGCACGCCGGCCGAAGCGCAGGCCCAGGCCCATCGGCACGGAGCTCACCATCACCTGGTTGAAGAACAGGAACGCCCCCATCGTGAAGAGCACGCCCCCCAGCAGGAAGCTGAAGAAGTCCCGGATCGGGTCCCTGGCGGCCATGGCCCTCCTGACGGCCCCGTCATGATGGCCAGCCCCCCCGGCTTTGTCTGCCGCCGGCCGCTGACGCCCTGTTGACACCAGCCGGCACGGCAACGACCATCGGCGCATGCAGGAGGCCGAAGGAGGAGCATGACGGCCGGCGCCACCTCCACCTGCAGCCTGGTGCTCCATGCCACCGAAACCGGCGACGGCGAGGAACCCCGCCAGGCCAATCGGCGCTACAAGGATCCCCGCATCACCCTGGAGCAGCGGCATCTCCAGCCCCTCCATCCCGGCGCGCTGCGGCTGCAGATGCTGCGGGTGGGCCTCTGCGGCACCGACCTGCACATGACCCAGCGGGACCCGCTCGGGTTCGTGCGCAGTTCCGCCCCCGCCTCGATCCCCACCCAGGGCCGGGTGCTAGGCCATGAGGGCATCGGCCGGGTGATCGCCATCGGCTCCGATGTCTCCCGGTTCCGGGTCGGCGACATCGTGGCGCCGGAATCGGTGCTGAGCTGCGGAGCCTGCCGCTGCTGCCGGTCGGGGGCCTTCAACCAGTGTCTCGACGCCCGGCTCCTGGGCATGGAGAAGGACGGGCTGTTCGCGGCGATCGCCGATGTGCCGGCCCGATCGGCCGTGGCCATCGGCGAGCTGGCCGGGAGCGAGCGGGGCCTGCAGATGGCCGCCTGTCTGGAGCCGGCCGGGGTGGCCCTGCTGGCCTGCCGGAAAACCCAGATGGCCCCCGGCGACAGGGTGCTGGTGTTCGGGGCCGGCCCGATCGGCTTGCTGGTCGCCATGATGGCCCGCCGGCTTCACGGCGCTTCGCAGGTGAGCGTCGTCGAACCCTCCGCCTACCGCCGGGACTTCGCGGCGGCCTGGGCCGACCAGGTGGCGGAATCGGCCGAGGCGCTGGAGATCCCGGACGGCGGCTGGGACGTGGTGGTGGAAGCCTCCGGCGTGCTCGCCAACGTCGATGCCGTGTTCCGCCGGATCGCCCCGGGCGGACGGGTGGCCCTGCTGGGCCGGGGCGGCCAGGCCCTGCGGATCGGGGCGGTGGACCACATGATCACCAACGCCATCAGCGTCATGGGGCTGCGGGGCCATCTCGGCGGGGTCTACGAGCGGCTGATCGACCTCTGCCTCTCCGGGGTTCTGCCGCTGGATCGGATCGTCAGCACCACCATCGACGGGCTGGAGCGGCTGCGATCGGTGCTCGAGCACCCGGACGACATCGCCGGCGGCGACTGCAAGATCGTCATCAAGCTCGCCGATTGACAAGCCCGCCGATAGACCGCTGCCCACACGCACTGATCACCAGCATGGCCAACCCCTTTCCCCTGGACGGCGAAACGTTCCTGAAGATCCGCATCTCCGTGCGGATGCTGAAGTGCAACTTCAGCTGCAGCTACTGCGTGGCGGCGGCGGGCCAGAGCCAGGTGAGCGGCATCGACTACAGCCGGGGCACCAGACGCAACATGTGGGGCACCGAGGAGGGCCGGGGCATGGCCCGCAGGGCGATCGAATGGGCCGCCTCCCTGCCCTATCGCATCGGCGTTCGCTACGACGTGCACGGGGAGCCCTTCCTCAACGCCGACGTCATCGAGGACCTGATCTGGCTCACCGCCCAGCCCAATGTGGCCTTCGTGGAGGTGCAGACCAACGCGTCGCTGTTCAGAAAGCGGCTGCCGGAACTGGCCGGCCCCATCGAGCCCTCCAGGCTCAAACTCTTCTGCACCTTCCATCACACCGAGATCGCCCTCGACGACTTCCTCGCCAACGTGACCCTGGCCGCCGAGCTGGGCTTCGACGTGGTGGTCAACACCCTGCTCTCCACCGACAACGTGGCGATCATCCGCGAGGCCCTGGCACGCTGCGCCGAGCTGGCCATCCCCACCTCCGCGGATCTGAAGTTTCCCGGCTTCGATGTGCCCGCCACCGAGGCGATGAGCGACGCCGTCGATGTGGACAAGCGGGCCCGGCATTTCCTCAGCCAGGACCCGATCGAGGCCCTGCTGGCGGCCGGTGAACCCGGCCTGGAGGTGTTCCGCACCATGGCCGACAGCGGACCCCTCGGCCGGGAGATCCGCTTCCTGGCCGCCCTGCTGGTGGGCCTCTACGGCGGCAAGGGGCGGCTCTGCTCGGCCGGCCACGACTACCTGATCGTCGACAACTGGGGCGATGTCTTCCCCTGCACGAGCTACGCCGACACCCGCATGGGCCGCCTGGGCTCGGTGCTGGATCCCGGCTTCGTTCCGGCCCTGCGGGAGGAGGTCTATGCCCCCTGCCAGTACGCCGAGACCTGCCACCAGAAGGAGGAGTACGGCAACCTGCGCCTGCTTCGCGAGCACCGCGACCTGCAGACGATGAGCCTCAACTGTGTCTGCGGCGAGGGCAAGGCGGTGGACCCCCGGACCCTGTTCGACAGCCGCCTGGCCCTGCTGGAGACCGCCCGCCACAATCCCCAGACCGGCCGCGTCGGCAGGCCCGCCACCGCCGGCGCCGCCCCCGCCGTCGCCCCGGTCGCCTAGCCGGATGGCCAGGGTCTGGATCTTTGCGCTGCTGGCCTCCCTGGGGGGCCTGCTGTTCGGTTTCAACGCCACGACCCTCGGCCTGGTGGCTGCAACGGCGGCCAACGACTGGTCGCTCAGCCTGGGCTCCCAGGTGCTGCTCAGCGGCGCCTTCTTCCTCGGCGCCATCCTCGGCACCGTCTTCATGGGGCGCTTCGGGGATGGGCTGAGCCGCCGGGATGTGATCACCACCAGTGCCGCCTGCTACGCCTTCTTCGGCTTTGCCTGCGCCATCTCCGAGCGCTTCGAGGAGCTGGTGGTGGCCCGCTTCTTCCTGGGGCTGATCGTCGGCGTCACCTCCCTGGCCATCCCCCTCTACATCGCCGAAATCTCCCCGGCCAGGCACCGGGGCGCCCTCGTGTCCCTCAACCAGCTGAGCATCACCCTGGGGATCGTGCTCGCCTTCGTGATCGAGACCAGGCTGGTGGACGACCAGGACCTGTCCCAGCTGTACACGATCAGCGGCATCCTGGCCGTGATCGTCAGCATCGGCGCGATCATCCTGCCGGATTCCCCCGCCTGGCTGATCAAGCAGGGCGATGGGGACGCCGCCCGCGCGGTGCTGAAGGTGATCCACGGCCCGAAGGCGGACGCGGAGGTGGCCGCCATCGAGGAGAGCCTGGCGGACAGCCATCCGAACGTGTGGGTGGGGCTGCTGGAGCCCGCGAATCGCCGGCTGCTGGGCATCGGCATCCTGCTGTTCGCCATCCAGCAGCTGAGCGGCATCAATTTCGTGCTGCAGATGGCGGGGGACGGTTCCCTCTTCCAGGGCCTCGACCTGGGCTGGGATCTGGTGATCGTGGTCGGGCTGGTCAATCTGTTCAGCACCCTGCTGTTCGTGCTGCTGGTGGATCGCCTGGGGCGCCGGCCCCTGCTGCTGGTCGGCCTGGTGGGTCTGGCCCTGTGCCTGACCGGGCTGATTCTTGAATCCACCACCGGCGTTTTCCCCGCCACGCTGGCGGCCGCGAGCCCCTTCCTGCTGCTGGGCTACGTGGCCTTCTTCGCCATCGGCCTGGGCCCCCTGCCCTGGCTGTTCGTGGCCGAGATGTATCCCCTGCCCGTGCGGGGCCTCTCGATGAGCCTGCCGATCACCGTCAACTGGCTGATCAATGCCGTCATGGTGTTCGCCGCCCTGTCGGTCGACTCCCCGGACGACACCCTGGCGATCTACGGGATCTCGCTGGCCACCACCGTGCTGGCGATTCCGCTGTGCTTTGTCCTGGTCCCGGAGACGCGGCGGCTGCGGTTCTCCCAGATCCGCCGCACCTGGCACCGGTCGGGGACGGCCAACGAGCGTAACGAGATCGCCGCCACGCTGGCCACCAGCGTCGTGACCATCGGCGGCATCTTCTTCGGCTACAACCTGACCGTCATCGCCGGTGCCCTGCTGCAGATCCGGCCGGCGTTCGCCCTCACCCCCTTCAGCAGCGGGCTGGTGGTGAGCGCGGTGCTCATCGGGGCGATCCTGGGGTCCTTCGTCAGCGGCAACCTGGCGGCGGCCTTCGGCCGGCGCTACATGCTGATGACGACGACCGTCGTTCTCATCGTCGGCACCGCCGTCTCCGGCCTCTCCGACTCGGTGCAGGTCCTGGTGCTCGGTCGCCTCGTCACGGGCCTGGCCACCGGCGTGACCGCCAGCATCGTGCCGCTGTACATCACCGAAATCGCCCCGGCCCCGATCCGGGGCCGGCTGAACGCCATTCAGAATCTGGCGGTCGGCATCGGCGCCCTCATCGCCTACGGAACCAACACCCTGCTGATGGCCGTGCCGGAGGGTTGGCGGGCCATGCTCTACCTGGGGTCCGTGCCGGCGCTGCTGCTGGGGATCGGGGCCCTGTTCCTGCCGGAATCGCCCCGCTGGCTGATCGCCAGGTCCCGCTTCAGCACCGCCGAACGGATGCTGCAGAAGCTCTGCGTCGCCAACCCCAGGGAGGAGGTGGCGCAGATCCAGGCCAGCGCCGAACACACCCCGGCGGGGGCGGGGACGACGCCCCTGTTCTCCACAACCATCCGGCCGCCCCTGCTGATCGGCCTGACCCTGGTGTTCTTCCAGGAGTGCACGGGCATCATCATCGTCACCTACTACAGCCCGACGATCTTTCAGGCCTGCGGGGTGAGCGATCCCACCACCGCCAGCCTGCTGACCACGATCGGCGTCGGTGGCTTCGGCCTCGCCATGAGCAGCCTCTCCTTCCTGCTCGTCGATCGGCTGGGACGTCGCACCCAGTTCCTGATGGGCATCCTCGGGGTCCTCACCAGTTCGATCGGCTTCGGATGGATCTTCGCCGTGCTGCCCCAGGGCACCCCTGCGGTTCAGTCTCTTGTTCTGATCTGTTTCATCCTGTTTGTGTCCTCCTTTTCCCTGAGCCTGGCCCCGGTCTGCGGCATGGTGGTGTCGGAGATCTTTCCCCAGGCGGTGAGAGATCGGGCCATCGGCTTCGTGATCGCCTTCCAGCTGCTCTGCGGCATGGTGGCGTCCTTTGTGTTCCCCATGCTCGCCGATGCCCTGGGACTGGCGGTGGTGTTCTTCATCAATGCCGCCATCGCCGCGATGGGGCTGCCCTTCTGGTCTTCCGTGATGCCGGAAACCCGAGGCAGGAGCCTGGAGGCCATCGAGGAGCACTGGCTGGCGGGGCAGAGCCCCGCGACCCTGCGATGACCGTGGACCCGGAGAAACCGTGGGTCCGGCGAAACGCTGGAGCTCCCATCGCCCCTGCGTTCATGGCCCCTCCTTCCATACGTCCCTAACTGGATCTGCCTGCCGTTGCGTAGGGTTCTGCGGTTGCAACTCCTCGGAAATGGGGCATGACCTCCTGTGCGAAGAGTTCGAGATTGCGCTTCGTTTGCGCAGGCGGCAGGCTGCCGAATTGCATGATGGCGCAGAGATGACCGATGCCAAGCCGCTGCTGGAACTCCGCCAGACGGCGACGGACGGTGTCGGGTGACCCCACGAGGAACATGCCGAGTTTATCGACGGCCTCCAGGGTATGTCCCCCCATCAACGTTTCGCGGCTTGTGATGAGGAGTGTTTTCAGCGAGGAAATCGATGTGTAGCCCGGCGGCAACAGCATCTCATTGGTCATGCGCAGAAACTTGTTGAAGAAGGCCTCAATATGGGGTTTGGCCTCGCTTCGGGCGATGTCATCGGTTTCTGCCACATAGATGGGCAGGGCCATGCCCAGCTGCTCGGGACCCGCGGTGTATCCGTACTCGCTGGCACACGTGCGGTAGGTCTCCATCAGACCGCTCACCACATCGACGGGGCTATACACATTCAGATAGATGTACTTTCGTTGGGGATGGGCCGCCCAACGGATGGTTTCCAGACTGCCCCCGGAGGGGATCATGACTTCGGGGTGGGGCTGCTGAAAGGGACGCGGCCACAGATTGACGTATTGGTAGCTGTAATGCTTACCCTCAAACGGGAAGGGCCCCTCCTCGGTCCACGCCCGGATGATCAGGTCGTGAGCTTCATGGAAGCGCTCCAACGAATACGTGGGATTGACTCCGGTGGCATGATATTCGACCCCGATCCCTCTGACAAAACCAGCAATGAAACGGCCGCCAGTGACGTTATCGATCATGGCGTATTCTTCCGCCACCGCGAGGGGATTCGACAACAGGGGCAACGCACGACCGAGGATGCAGATCTTTGCTCTCTTGATGCTTCTGGAGAGCGCGCCTGCCATCACCCCCGGCGCCGGCATCAGACCATAGGCGGACTGGTGATGCTCATTGACACACACACCATCAAAACCAAGCGCATCGGCCAGTTCAAGCTCATCAAGATAGCGGTTATAGAGCTGATGGCCAATCCTGGGATCGTAATAACTGTTGGGGAGCACCAGGCTCGCCGAAACATGCTTGTCAACGTAATCCAGATCGAGCGCCCCGTAGGGCATCAAGTGGAAGGAATAAAATTTCATGCCGATGCCCTCGCCATAAAGTCTTTGAGGTCCTCAAGCCAAAGATCGGGCGCATCCAGCATGGGAATATGTCCGCAGTCCGTATAGATCTTGAGCTGAGAGTGGGGGATCATCTCGTGGTAGCGATGGGCATAGACCTCGGGGAAGAGCCTGTCGCTGTCGCCCCATTGAATCAAGGTTGGCATCGTCAGTCGATGCAACCATTTACGTAGATGTGGATTATGAAAACGAGGATACCAGGCCAAGCGGGCGGCCATCTGTCTTGCCTTCAACAGGAATTCGAGATCGCCTTCACTCGATTGCTTCGCTCGCATGGTTTCCCTGGCCTGCTGACTGACAACCAGATGGCAGAGCGTTTCTTCCGGGTTCCAGAGGAAGGCATCTCCCATGGGGCTGCCGTCAACGCGGATGCCGGCAGCGGAGCACAGGCTGAGGCTTCTGATGCGTTGCGGCTGCATGACGGCAATCTCTGCGGCCAGCCAGCCGCCCAGGCAATGGCCGGCGAGATGGCATGTCTCAATCTGCAGCGCGTCCAGGACATCGAGGTAGAACAGGGCCAGATCAGCCATGCCGTCGATCCATTCTCCCGAGCTCGATGCGCCAAATCCGGGATGATCGGGAAAAATCACATCGTTGCGCTCAGTCAGTCTGGAAAGAACGCTCTCCCATGATGGTCGTCCATCAAGGCCATGCAGAAGCAACAGCGGCTCCCCTTTGCCGCCACGCTGATAAAAGACCTGACAGCCTCGGACGTCGGTTGTGCAGTCAGTGATCATGGGCATCGTCGAAGCCGAACCGAAGCGTCAGCTGTTGGTCATCCGGTCCTGGGGCGGCACGTTGTGGCTGCGATCGTTGTGGTGGCCGTGTCCGCGAGATCTCCATGGTGGCTTTCAGGCAGAGACGTCTTCACGGACGCCGCCATGGACCAACCCCTGATAGAGCTGATGGTGTCTTTCGATGGAATCATGCCATGGGAAATTCTCACAGACCTTCCGTCCGTTCCTGATCATGGCTTCCTTGGAGGATTCTGACATAGCCATGAACTGATGGATGGCCTTCTCGATGGACTCAGCGCCCAGTCCGTCCATTCGGATCGCGCATGCTTCCGTGAGATATTCATTCATTCCTCCGACAAACGAAGCGATCAAGGGTGTGCCGCACGCCAGTGTCTCGATGCCAACGAGGCCAAAGGGCTCATGGATACTGGGAAAGATCACAGCGTCGGCTGCTCGAATGAAATTAAACTTGTCATGGCCTGAGGTGAAGGGAATCCGGTGCAAGTCATCTCGCTGGCGTGACAGATTCTCGAGCCGTTGATACAATTCAGGATTGGAGCCGTCCTGCCCTCCCATCACGATCAGATCGACCCCGCTTGGCAATCGGACATCGAGCAAGCGTCCGACATTTTTCATCGTATCGATACGACCGAAATACAGCAGTTTCGTGGCGTTCTTTCCTGGAAGCTTCTTCTCTTCAAAGGGAATCGCGTGAACGTCGCCCAGATGGATGCCGTGCGGGATGACTTGTGAATGGGGCGGTCCATCCAGCCTGAGTTGATCGCTCCGGTTCAGGAAGATGGCCATGTCTGACGCCTGGATGCATTCGCGCTCCAATCGCTCAATCTCGGCCACAATCGACCGTTCGACGGGCGGAGGAGCAATGGACTCCCTTTTCAAATCCTCCATCAACAGGGAATAACTCAATTGGGTCGTGTACACCGACTTGATGTCGCCTCCCCAGTAGCTTCCCAAGGCGTTGCCGACCGGAATGGACGTCCAGTCCTGCATGTGGATGATATCGGGCCGGCTCAGGTTCTTGATCGCATGGACGATTTGAGTGGGAGCGTTCATCAGGGTCTGCACAATAAAGTCACGACCCAGGCCTTCCCTGTACCCACAGGCGAACACCTCGATTTGATCCGTTACTTTTTGATCGCCATTGTTCCACCGCAAATCCAAAACCTGGATCCTGATGGATGGATCCGCTTTGGCCAGGCCTTCAATGATTTCCTTGACCGAGACTCCCAAGCCGCAGGAGGGCTTGAATGGGTTGTCACAGAGAAGGAATAGGATCTTCATGCACTGAGGCCAGGATTCCGCACGCCGATCCCATGTTCAGCAGGAAGGAGGGATCGAAGACAATGAAGCATGCCGAAGCAAACGACTTGGAGTGGGCAGAAACCGCGGGAATCACCCAACCAACGTAACCGAAGGCTATGGAGCTCGCCACGATTCCGGGGGTGCGGATGATCTGGCTGCTGGCGGTCATCGACACCAGGCTCGACGCCGATCCCAGGGCGATGGCCGGACGGCCCCTGGGGAGAGGTAGTGAGCGAAGGGGCCGCCTCAGCCGTGACCAGCGGCCGCGACGGCCTCGGAGCAGACCTTGTCCAGATAGGCAACCGGGAAGCCTGCGCAGGTCTCGGCTCCCGCCCGCCGGACAGGGCGGTACGCCTCCAGCACATCCAGCAGCGACAGGGCGCGCTGCTCCGCGGGCAGCCGGCGCAGGGCCGGCTCGATCCGCTCCAGCCACTCCCGGTAGCTGGCTGTGCGCTGCAGGGGAAAGCCCGACGCCTCGATCCGCTCCACCAGGGCCTCCAGCGGAAACCAGCCGTCGGCGGGGCCACCGAGGGTGAGCAGATGGAAGCCCTCGGGCGCGACATCCCCCAGGGCCACGATCGCCTGGGCCAGCTGATCCACGGGCAGGCCGCTGGCGTGGAAGCCCACCGATTCGCCGCCCGCCTCGTTGCTGGAGAAGCCCGGGGGGGCCAGGCCCGTGAGCAGGAGGCTGTGGATCAGGCGCGAGAGGATGTCATCCGGGTTGCGTTCCCCGGCCAGCTGCCGATCGGGCAGCACCAGTCCCGATCGCAGGATGCGGATCGGCAGGGCCGTGGTGGCATGGGTGGAGCGCAGCAGCTGCTCGCAGGCCCACTTGCTGGCGAAGTAGCCGTTGGCATAGGAGCCATCGAGGCGGAGGCGCTCCCCCAGAGGGGCCACGCCGATGGTGGAGATCAGGTCGATCGGCTTGCGCCGGTGCGTCAGCGCCAGCCGCACGAGCTCGGCGGTGCCGATGACGTTGGGTCGCCTGAGGTGGCGGTACTCCAGCCGGTGATTGACCAGGGCGGCGCAGTGGCCGATGGCCTCGATGCCGTGGGCCAGCCGGTCGTAGGTGGCGGCATCCAGCCCCAGCCGCGGGGCGCTGATGTCCCCGGCCACCACCTCCAGATGGTCCGCCGCCAACATGCGCCAGCGCGCCGCGGTGGTGGGGTCGAGGTGGGCGAAGCGGGCCTCGAGGCGCTCCCGGGCGGACCGGGTGTGGCTGGGCCGGACCAGACAGACCAGCCGCCCGCCCGTGCGGGCGAGGCGCTCCAGCCAGGCCAGGGCGAGACGACCACCCAGAAAACCGTTCGCCCCGGTGAGCAGCACCGAGCGAGCCGGCCATGGGGCCGCTGGCAGCAGCGCCGCCGCATCGAGCGTGGCCCCGTCGATGAAGGCCTCCACCCGGAAGTCCTCGGCGGCGAGCTCACTGGTGGCGAGATCACTGGCCACGCGATCACTGGTGGCGAAATCCCCGGCGGCGTGCTCCTGGCCAGGGCCGGCGCCGCTGGCCCGCAGGATCCGCGCCCAGGCCGCGATCGTGCCGTCGGGGCCGAGGATCTGGCTCGCCTCGATGGCGACGCCGAACTCCGCCTCGATCCGCACCGACAGCTGAACGGCCCCCAGGGAGTCACCGCCCAGGTCGCGGAAGCAATGGCCCTCGAGGGCTCCGTCGTCGTGGACGCCGAGGGTGCTGTGCAGCAGCAGCCGCAGCCGCTGCTCAAGGCTCAGCCCGGCGCCGGGCTGCCGCAGGGTCGCCAGGGCCGCATCGCCGAGACGGTCGTGGCTGTCGTAGAGCGCGGCCAGGGCCTCCTGATACCGCTGGCGAATGGCCGGCCGGATCGGCTTGCCGAGGGAGGACAGCAGGCCGTTGGCATGGGAGAAGGGTTCCTCCGCCAGCAGGACAGCGCGGGGAATCTCGAAACTCTTCAGGCCCTGCTCCCCGGCCAGCTGCACCATCTCCTCACGCACCAGGGCGACCAGCGCGGCGTCGCTGCCAGGGGGCCGGGGCCGCCGCGCCAGCGCTTCCCGATCCGGCACGACCACCGCCAGCAGATAGGACCGGCTGCTCTCGCCATGGACATGGATCTGGGCCACCGAGGCGCAGCCATCGGCGAACAGCTGCTCCAGGGCACCGACGGCGACGAACTCCCCCTGCGACAGCTTGATGACGTTCCGGCGGCGGTCGATGATGGCGATCTGGCCCGGGCCCCGCTCCTCGACCACATCCCCGGTGCAGGAGAAGCCGTCGGCATCGAACAGGGCGGCCGTCGCCTCCGGGTTGCGGAAGTACGCGCGGATGCCGAACCGCGTCTTGACGCACAGCTCGCCCCTCGGATAAGGGCGGTCGGAGCGGAAGTAGCCCGACTCCGGCACATCCCGCAGCCGGTAGTCCAGGACGTTGGAGCGGTTGAGCCGGCCGTTCATGGCCAGGCCGCCGCTGGCCGTCTCGGTGCTGCTGTAGCCCTCGTGCACCGGCACCCCGAAGGTGTCCTCCAGCAGCGCCCGGATGCGGGGCGCGATCGGCGCCGAAGCCACGACGATGGATTCCAGCCGGTCGCCCAGGAAGAAGCGCAGGTCGCCTGACTTGGTCGATCGCACGTGCTGGTCGATCCACTCGCAGAGGCGCGGGAACAGCACCAGCCCCGTCGGACGGGCCAGGTGGATGTCCTCGAAGACGGTGGAGAGATCCGGCTTCAGGGTGAAGCAGGCCAGGCCGCCGCAGTTGAGGGCGGTGACCATGGAGTCCCTGCCCATCATGTGGTGGAAAGGGGCAAGCACCACCGCCACCTTCGGCTCCGGACCGGTGACCTGCCGCCAGGTGTTGCTCAGGGCCGCGGCGGAGATGCAGGCCCCCTTGGGTAGGCCGGTGCTCCCCGAGGTGTGGATCAGCAGGGCCATCGCCTCCGGGTCGACGGCGGCGGGGGGCGGGACGTCGAGGCCTTCGCCGCGGCGGAGGAGATCCGGCAGCAGCAGCAACGGCACGGTCGACCCGGCCGCCCGGAGCGTGGCCTCGGCCTCCTCCAGGAGGGTCCGCTCAGCGGTGATCCGGGTGTCGGCGTCGAAGACGATCAGCTGCCGGAGGCAACCGTGGCGCCGCACCAGATCCACCATCGCGGGCAGCTGGGCGATGGACACGGCCAGCGCCGCTGGGGTGGCCCGCTCCAGGATGGCGTCGTACTCAGGGGCCGAATGGTGGCCCGACAGGGGCATCGGCACGGCTCCGACATAGGCCAGGGCCAGGTCGATGACCGCGTAGTCGATGCTGGCGAAACCGAGGATCGCCACCCGCTCGCCGCGGCGGATGGCGGCAGCGGGATCGGCGTGCCAGGCGCTGGCGAGGGACCGCACCCGATCGCGCAGGGTTCGGTAGGTGATGGGACGGAACTCCGCCAGGGTTCGGCGGTGGGTGGCTCCGCTGGCGGGGTCGGCCGCCACGGTGTAGGCGCGCTCCGCCAGCGCCGGGCGCTCGGGATGGGCCACCAGAAAAAAGTCGATCAGGGCCCCGTAGGCGAGCGACGACGGGGGGACAGCGGAGGACTCGCTCACAACGACGATGGCGTCAGGCCGGTGCCTTGTCGAACGCGAAGACCGGAAAGTTCTGGGGCAGCTTGATGGCGTAGACGCAGGTCCTGCAGAGGTCGTAACCGGGAATGGGACTGGGCAGGACGTCGGCGAACGACTGCTCGAAGATGTTTCCGAGCACATGATCCATGTGGTAGTCCTGGCAGCAGAGAACGACGTCGCCGTTGGGAAGCATCACGTTGTTATAGATGTATTCATCCCGTCCGCAGATCACGGGACCCTCATGGGAGGAGGCCACGAAGTTTTCGGTGACGCCTTCATGCTCCAGGTTGCCCGAGCGGGAGTTCATCTTGGGCAGCGACACACTGGACGGCGGAAAGATGGAGGCGACATCGGGATGGATCGTATCCATCGCCATGACGGAGAAGTTCTGGATGTTGGCTGCCTTCAGGGCTGCGAGCACCTCCAGATACTCCGGCGTGACATCAATCTTCGCCAGCCGCCTGGCATCGGGAAGATGGATGGTGAAGCCCCCGTGGGGAAAGGCGCTGAAGGGGATCGCCTTGATCTGCTCGACGTCCGCCAGCGTCATGCCGACCGCCGTGGTGAAGACACACAGGGGGTGACCCTTGCGGTGGGCATAGAGGATCATCCGCGTGCAGTCCTCATTGAGGAACGGCTCGGAAAAGCCCGCAAAGATGATAATCACATCCTCCGGCATCTTGTCGAGCGCCAGCCGGAAGTCGTCGAAGGCCAGCTTGCGCTTCGGGCTCCTGTATTGGCTGAGGAGACTTTTCTGGGGGCAGAAGGTGCAGTTCACCTTGCAGCCCACCACCGTCGTGATCTCCATCATGTAGGTGGGGACACGAACATCCCGCAACCGATGGTGCGTCAGCGGATGGTCGTTCTTCCCTTGGTGATTCTTCGCGTGGTGCTTCTGCGGCTGGGCTGCCATGACCGAGACACCTTAGGAAGCCTGATTGAAGCTAGCACGACATCACGATGCGACAGAAAGATTTAAGGCCAGTCGCTGATGCCGCCGGCCACAAAGCCGGCCGAGACATCTTCGATCAACGCCACCGCCTGCTCGAGGCCACGCTCATGTTCGATCTGATCCTTCATGCGGCGCAGTCCCCGCTTCAAGGCCGCCTCGCCCATCGCCTTCCCAATCAGCGGCCGGAGCCTTGCCCCCGTGATCGTTCGTACATCCGCCGTCAGGGCCAGCTGATGATGGGCCGCCCGTACGGCATTACCCGGCTGATCCCTGGCGCAGGGAAGGATCACCATGGGCACCTCACGCTGCACACATTCCATGATCGAATTGAGCCCGCCATGGTGAACCATCACGGCGGTATGGCGCAGCAACGTGAGCTGCGGAATCCAGGACACCACCAGCAGGTTGGCGGCTGACGCAAACGCCCCGATGAGGGCCGGGTCGCTGATGTGGAGCACGAAGAACCACTCCGGAGCCATGGCGCTGGCCTCGGCCACAGCCGCAAAGAAGCGCCTGGCCTGGCGGTAGGCCGCCGAGCTCGTGCCCAGCGAGCAGAGGATGATCGTCCGGCCGGAGGGATCGAACGGCAGCGGCGGCTCCTGCCGCTGGAGATCGATGAAATCGCCACAATGGCGCCGCTCCGGGGGCCGGGCGCCGGGAAGCTGGAAGGCGGCCGGACACAGCACAAGCTCGGGCAGGATCAGGTGGGGGCCGATCTCATCCTGGCGATAGTTGACGTTGCGCCGGCAGCGGATGCCGGACTGCCGGGCCACCGCCAGGAAGGTGTCGGTGAGGTGGTGCATGCGCAGCGGGGCCCGGTAGGCGCCGACCAGCCGGGAGGCCAGGCGCTTGGTGACCAGATACCGGAGGTGCATCAGCTTCCAGGCCAGGGAGATCCGCAGGGCCGAGAGCGCTCCACGGCCCGGCCTCAGGGAGGTCACCGCCGGGGGGATCAGGGGATTGTCGAAGAGGAAGAGCGAGGTGGAGATCTGGAGGGTGGGGATCCCCAGCCGCAGGGCCCGCAGGGCGACGTACCACAGGAACGAATCACAGAGCAGCAGGTCCGGCCGGTCCGACAGCAGACAGGCATCGAGGCTGCCGTCGACGATGGCGGTGGTGTAGCGGCGAAACAGGGCCTCCGCCGTCGCCGGAGTCTCCGGCGCCTCGCCTGGGGCGGCAAAGAGATGGCCCGCGAATGCGATGAACGGAAAGCCCTGGTCTTCGACGAGTTGCCGCACCCGGGGAAGCCCGAGGTAGGCCACGTGGTGGCCGCGGGACGCCAACTGTCTGGCCAGCCGGAACGTCCCCAGGTGATGGCCCGCCTCGCCATGCATGGAGAACAGGATCTTCAAGCCGGTGTCACGGCCTCAATCCACCGGCCGGCAGCCCTCGAACCACATCACATGCCGGGCCGGGTCGTAGTCCTTGTACTGCCCCGTCAGCCGGATGCCCTGGCCTTCACGCAGGGAGAGGGCATAGGCGCCCTGGCCCTTGGCGGCCAGGCAGCTGATCTGGGTGAGGAAGCGGAACTTGCCGAACTTCAGCACCAGATCGTTGGTGGAGCGGGGAATGTCATAGTCGATGCGGTAGGCGCTGCCGTCCCTGGCGACGTGCGCCACCCGACCCTTGATGGTGAACGTCTTGCCCTGGTAGCGGGAGGGAATCGAGGCGGCGTTGGTGTCGGCTTCCTGGGCGATCTGCTGCGAGAGCACCAGGGCATCGATCACCACCGGTCCAGCCGAGGAGACCGCCCCCGCGCTGCGCTCCGCCGCCGCGATGCCTTCCGGGCCGCCCTTGATGGCGTTCAGCATGGCGCAGAGTTCGTTGCGCGCCCCACCGGCCCCGGCCAGCATGCCGGCCGGGAGCTTCGCCTCCAGCTTCACCCGGGCGGCCGCCTGCTCGGCGAGGGCGGTGGCGATGATCGGGAACGGCCGGGCGGCGCCGGAGCGGGGCTGCTCGAGCAGCATGCTGCCATCGTCGGCCTCTTCGCTGAGGATGTCGTAACCCCGGCCGGCGGCGATGCCGCGCAGCTGGCGAATCGCCACCGGTGGCGTCAGGTCATCGATGGTGAGTTCCGCCTCGAAACGGGTGCCGGAGAGGGGGTTGCCCTTCTGCGCAAAGCTGTCCTCGCAGGCGCCGGCACGGGCCGCCTCGGGGAGGGCCAGCACAACGACCAGACCCGCCAGGGGCAGCAGGAACCGGAGGGTTGGGTGGAACAAATGACTCAGGAGCTCTCGGGCGATGACTTTACCGAGGGCCTGCATAGAACCCTCTATGGCAGCCGCTATCGCGGATCCTTGACGGCTGCTCCCCCGTCCCAGGCTGCGGCCTGCAGCACGATCCGATAGCCGTCGTGATCTGCAAAGGTGCGCCCATCCCGCTCCCAGTAGGGATTCAGGGACGCCACGGGCGTGAATCCTGCTGCCAGCAGGGATTCACAGCGGTTCAGCCAGTCCTGCCTGTCTGGAAGAAAGAACACAAGTAAGTCTTCCTCTGTGGGCGATGGAGCAACGGGATGGGTTCGGCAGTAGGTGAATTCAAGGTGATACCCCCCGCCCGGCTCTCCAAGCATGACCCCATCAAAGCCGTCGTGATTGTCGAAATGCCCGAGGCGCGTGAGACCCAGACCCTCGCAGTACAGCATCTCCGTGCGGCGGAGGTCTGTCACTGGACGGGCCAATCGGAAGTGCATCATCCGTGTCGCTTCCAGTTCAGGAGGGAGATGATACCCAAGGCCATTCAGGCTGCGGCTCAGGGGATGAGCGCCCCTCGCCCCAGGGCTGCCAGGACGGACTCCTGAGCCAGGCGGCCGAGGCGCGCGCGGGGCTTACCCGTGAGTCCAAGCCAGTCAGGAATCAACGCGCCTTGGGCGGCAAAGTGTTCTACGTGAACCACAACAACCCTCCCGTCTGTATAGCTCACATCATTGAGTTTTCGCCACTTTCCCGGCCGGGAAAGCCTGAAGATCCTCATGGCTGCGTCGACATAGTTGAGGCCAGTGCCGAGGCCGAACATCACGATGAGCTTCGTCGCCTCAGGAAGGGAGCTGAGGAAGCGGATGGCACAACGGGTGGCAACGTCGTGACCGAACGGCAGAGCCACAAACTGATCGAGCATGCCACCGCCAGATCCTTTCCACCTCCCGGACTTTCTGTCGAAGCGCTCGACCGTGCAGCGCACCAGAGAGCCAAAATGGAAGCGGCCGGATGGGTCCGCGATCAGTTCATCCACAGCCTTGCTGCCCCTCTCCATCGGCACCCCGGGCAGCAGACCGAGATGGGCAAGGATTTTGGCCACATTTCCACGACTCCCTTTGAATGCGATCACGTCGTGCGCTGTCGAGGCCAGGGAACCTGCCTGGCGCGGTCCCTTAGAGAAACCAAGGACCACGATGTTCGGAGAGGAACTTCCCCAGGCGAGTGGATTGTTGGTGATGCGCCAGTCACCTTGGCTGCGTTTTGTCGTGTCGAAGACGACTGGCTTGCCTTCAAAGCAAAGCTTGCAATCAACGCGACCGTGAGAGGGGAGACACGGCATGGCCGGGATGTCCTGGTTGGTCTCTTGATCCGCCAATGCTTCTTCGCGATCAATCCATGATGGCCTCCCCCCAGCCACCCGGCAGGCAACGGATTCAGCCCCCGGCCGCTCCGTCCCAGGCCACCGGATCCAGATAGCTCGCCGCCGGCAGGGGCCCCGCCAGGCAGCGTTCATCGCTGGGGTTGAGCGGCCCGGCCAGCAGCAGGGCCGCGGTGATGCGGGCCGAGGCCGGCAGGGCCGGCTGGTCGGGGTCGAAGGCGGTGGGGTGGGTGACGCTGCTGGAGAAGCCGCGGAAGATCAGCAGCTCGAAGGGTTCGTCCCCCCCGGAGCCCGGCAGGGTGCCCACCAAGCGCAGCACCCGGTCGGGGCGCTCCCGGCTGATCGTTTCCAGCGCGGCCAGCAGGGCGGCAACGGAGGGGGAGGCGGCGTCGGTCATGGGGGGCAGCTCCAAAGCACAGCTCAGAACTCGCCGGCCACCCGGCCCAGCCGGGGCAGACGCACCACCAGCCACTGGAACAGCCCCACCGCGTAGGCCACCAGGGCGGCGTAGCCCACGAAGGCGGCCACGCCTGGCGTCCACTCGCCGCCGAACACGAAGGCGAACACCCGGGCCACCACGCCGTGCAGCCCCTGCGGCGCCTCCAGCCAGGCCCGGCAGAGGCGCAGACCGGCGCCGCCCATGCAGGGCAGGGCGGTGACCGCCAGGCTCGCCCCGCCCAGGGAGAGCAGGGTCAGGCTCCAGCGCCAGATGCGCAGGGTGAGCGGCAGGGCCCGCCAGGGGGGCATGTCGGCCAGTTCCTCGTTGAGATCCACCCAGAACCACAGGGTCGCCACCACCAGCAGCGGCGCCAGCACCAGCAACAGGAAGCCGGTGGGGCGGTTGTCGGTGAGCAGCAGCAGGGCGATCAGCTGCAGGCTGGCCACCTTCCAATACAGGCCCATCAGGCGCACCAGGGCCTGCTCCTTGCGGAGCACCGCCCAGACGAGCAGCACCAGCGGCAGCCCCACGGCGAACAGCATCCCCAGCCGCACGTCGAGCCAGACCAGGGAGCGATAGAGCTGTTCCGGCACGTCCGCTCGGTTCGGTAAGGCGCCATTATCCGTGTGCCCCCCAGGCGATAGGGTCCGTCCATGGGTTCCCTCCCCTCCTTTCCCTGGCTGCAGCGTCGTCCCGGCGGCCCCTGGTGCCGCACCGCCCTTGGCCGGGATGCCTCGCTCCAGGAAGCCGTCAACCAGGTGTTCGAGCAGCTCCGGGGCACCGGCGAGGCCGACCTGGCCCTGGTGTTCGCCTCCGCCAGCTACGCCAGCGACCTGCCCCGCCTGCTGCCCCTGCTGCAGCAGAAGCTCAACGCCGCCCACTGGCTGGGCTGTGTCGGCGGCGGCGTGGTGGGCACCGACACGGCGGGGGTTCCCCACGAGATCGAGCACCAGCCGGCCCTGGCCGTCACCCTGCTGCGGCTGCCCGGCGCCCGTCTGCGCCCCTTCGCCATCGACACCACCTCCCTGCCCGACCTCGATGGTCCGGCCGAGCCCTGGCGGGAGCGGGTGGGGGCTGAGCTGGAGGAGGGCCAGTCGATGCTGCTGCTGCTCGATCCCACCGGCACCGCCATCAACGACCTGATCAGCGGCCTGGATTACGCCTACCCCAACACCACCAAGGTGGGGGGCATTGCCGGCCCCCACAGCGCCGCCCACGGCTCGCTGCTCTTCGGCCCGGGTGGCAGTGGCGCCAGCGACGGCGACCCCGCCGACACGGTCCGCACCGGTGCGGTGGGTTGTGTGATCGAGGGGGCCTGGCGGCTCGATCCGCTGGTGGCCCAGGGCTGCCGGCCCATCGGCCCGGTGCTGGAGGTGGAGCAGGCCCAGCGCAACGTGGTGATCGAGGTGAGCTGCGGCAGCACCCGCAACAGCCCCGTGGCCGCCCTGCAGTCGATCCTCACCGACCTCACCCCCGCCGAACGGGAGCAGGTGAAGCATTCCCTGTTCCTCGGCGTCGGCCGCAGCGACTTCAGCCTGCCCACCGCCGACCTCACCCCCGTGCCTGAGGCGCCCGGCTCCTTCCTGGTGCGCAACCTGATCGGCGTCGATCCCCGCAACGGGGCGGTGGCGGTGGGGGAACGGATGCGGGTGGGCCAGAAGGTGCAGTTCCAGCTCCGCGATGCCGATGCCTCCCGGGATGAATCCCGCCAGCTGCTGGCCGGCCAGGCCCGGCGGCGCAGCGAACCCCTGGCCGCCTTCCTGTTCGCCTGCCTGGGCCGGGGTGAAGGCCTCTACGGCCAGGCGGATGGTGACGTGAGCCTCTGCCGGGAGGTGTTCGGCACGGTGCCGATCGCCGGCCTGTTCTGCAACGGCGAGATCGGTCCGGTGGGGGGCACCACCCACCTGCACGGCTACACCGCCAGCTGGGGCTTCCTGGTGCCCAACGACCCGCCCGGGGGCACCGCCGCGCCGCTCTGATGGTGCGTCAGCACGTCAATCCCCTCAGCCGGATCCACCAGCTGGCGCGGCCCCTGCCGCCGCTGATCGAGCTGTTCGCCGATCCCTCCCGGCCCCTCCACCTCGACATCGGCTCCGCCCGGGGGCGCTTCCTGCTGGCGATGGCGCCCCTGGCGCCGCAGCGCAACCACCTGGGCCTGGAGATCCGCCGGCCCCTGGTGGAGGCCGCCGAGGCCGACCGCCGCCGGGACGGGCTGACCAACCTGCGCTTCCTCTACGGCAACGCCAACGTCAACCTGCCGGAGTGGCTGGCGCTGCTGAGCCCCGGGCAGCTGGAGCTGGTGACCCTGCAGTTCCCCGACCCCTGGTTCAAGCTGCGCCACCGCAAGCGCCGAGTGCTGCAGCCCGCCCTGCTGCTGGCGATCGCCACGGCCCTGGCCCCCGGCCGCCGCCTGTTCCTGCAGAGCGATGTGGAGGGCCTGATCACGCCGATGCGCCAGCTGGTGGAGGCCAGCGGCGTGTTCGAGCCCGCCGGGCCCGAGGAGTGCGGGCCCACCGTCAATCCCCTGCCGGTGGCCACCGAGCGCGAAGCCCAGGTGCTGGCCGAGGGCAAGCCGGTGCACCGCAGCCTCTACCGCCGCAGCACCGCCCCGCTGCCGCCACTGGCGGAGCTGGAACGCCATCTGGACACCCGCCTGGAAGCCACGGGCGACGGCGTCGATAATCGCGACGACGCCGCCGCGGATTGATGGTGCCTGCCCCAGCTCCCGTGCCCCTGCTGCTGCGCTGGCAGGGGCTGCTGGCCGGCCTGCCCGCCGGCCGCCTCGGCGCCCACCTGCCCCTGCTGGCCGGCTGGATCCTCTGCGCCCTGCTGGCGGGCCTGCCCCTGGTGACCCGCTCCGGGCTCAGCCTGCTGATCGCCGCCTCCGCCCTGCTCTGGGTGGTCTGGGCCCTGCGCACCCCGCCGGGGCGCCTGGGGGCCATCAACACCTGGCTGCTGCTGGTGATCGCGGTGGCGGTGGTGGCCACCGGCTTCTCGCCGGTGCCCAAGGCCGCTCTGGTGGGACTCGTCAAGCTGCTCAGCTACCTGAGCGTCTACGCCCTGATGCGCCAGCTGCTGGCGACCGCGCCGGTGTGGTGGGACCGGCTGGTGGGCGCCCTGCTGGCCGGTGAACTGGTCACCAGCGTGATCGGCATCCGCCAGCTCTACGAGGCCCCCGGGGCCCTGGCCCGCTGGTCGGACAGCAACTCGGTGGCCGAAGGCACGGTGCGCATCTACAGCACCCTGGAGAACCCCAACCTGCTGGGGGGCTACCTGCTGCCGATCCTGCCCCTGGCCGTGGTGGCCCTGCTGCGCTGGCAGGGGCGCGGCCGGCGCCTGTTCGCCCTGGCCAGCCTGGTGCTGGGCCTGGTGGCCTTGGTGCTCACCTACAGCCGCGGTGCCTGGATGGGCATGGTGGCCTCCCTGGGTCTGCTGGCCCTGCTGCTGGTGCTGCGCCAGACCCGCGACTGGCCGCCCCTGTGGCGGCGCCTGTTCCCCCTGCTGCTCCTGGCCGGGGCCACCGTGGTGCTGGTGCTGCTGGTCACCCAGGTGGAGCCGCTGCGGGTGCGGGTGATGAGCCTGCTGGCGGGCCGGGAGGACAGCTCCAACAACTTCCGCATGAACGTCTGGACCTCGGCCCTGGCGATGATCCAGGACCGCCCCTGGATCGGCATCGGCCCCGGCAACAGCGCCTTCAATCTCATCTATCCGCTGTATCAGCAGCCCAAGTTCAACGCCCTCAGCGCCTACTCGATCCCCCTGGAACTGCTCGTCGAGGCCGGCATTCCGGGGCTGCTGGCGGGGCTGGGCCTGCTGCTGAGCGCCGTGAAGGTGGGCCTGGGCCAGTGGCGCCGCACCGCCCCCCTGGCCCTGCCGAGCCTGGCGGCGGTGGCCGTGTTCGCGGGGCTGGGGGTGCAGGGCCTCACCGACACGATCTTCTTCCGGCCGGAGGTGCAGCTGATCGCCCTGTTCAGCCTCGCCACCCTGGCGGCCTCGGCAGCGGATCCAGCGCCATGCGACTGATCGCCGGCTTCGACGCCGGTCAGACCCACACCACCTGCCGCCTGGCCCTGGCCGGCGATGCCAGTGCGGCCGGGCCGGGCGACGTGGTGGGCGAAGCGGACGGTCCCGGTGTCTGCCACCTGGCCGCAGCGGAGGGGCCCGAGCGCTTCGGGGCCGCCCTGCGCGAGAGCCTGCGGCGGGCCCTGGCGCCCCTGGCCACCGCCGGCGTGGCCACGAGCGAG